>JARLHV010000151.1 GCA_031292055.1 Desulfosporosinus sp. | reverse complement strand
GCTAGTATGCCGCTGTACATTGCCAATCTTATGAATGGTCTTTCCGATAGCATCCAGCAGTGCAGTGCTACCGCCAACATAGTATTCTTTCTCTGTTATCGGGCGGATGCCCTTGATGTTGATTCGATCATGGAGAAGTTCAAAGCTTTCTTGATTGGCCAATTTCTGAGAAAACAATACATGAAAGCGACCTCAAACACTCGCTCACCAATGCGGCCAATTGCTTGGAAGAATGACAAATTTCATAGTTTTGTAATCAAATTCTCCCCAAGAATGGTACCATTGGACTATTTCAAACCAAAAATGCAAATTCTTAAACTCTTCCTCGGCATCATCATCAAATGCAAAAACCTGTTTAGCTTCTGTCAACATTACTCTGAAATACGATTCATCATTGCCCCTTAATTCAAAATTAAGTAAACCTACCCACCCCACATCGCTGCCATGCATTCCTATGACTTTCATCTGCATAGGATTCTCCCCATTAAATAAAAGACAATAAATACCTGGATTCCGCATATGGACCCAGCCAAGAATATCACCAACCTCGAACTTAAAAGTATTGCCATCAATAACAAGCTCAGGTTGAGTCCTTTCGAACATTGATAAGCTATTTGTGAAAAAGTCTTTTGCTTCGAACATTTTTAAATTATTTTTTGGCGCGGTAGATAAGTTAATAATATCCCAAATACCTTTTTCCCCACCAATAACATTAATATACTTTTTACGTAGAGGCTCCAGAACATCTCCGATCATTCTGTCGATAAAGCCCTTAACAAACTTACGACTATGCCTGACATCTCCAAATAATTCAACAGCTAGGTCAATATCCGAATCGATTCGTTCCTCCCCTCTGGCCACCGAACCAAACATAATAACCTTTTGAATGCACCATACTCTTGAGATTGCATCGACCATTTCTTGAGCAACCTTAAAATGTAGACTTTCGCGATTTGGAGATGGACCTGTGACTTCAATAGGTTGTAGTAGTTCATTTGCCTTCATTAGCCATTTCTTGTACTTCTTATATGGTTTGTGAAGATCATCTAAGAGGCCCTTAAGGGCATCGCTGATTTGATTTGGATTCGATACGAAAAGAACAATTTGATTACGATTAGCTGGGTCCATTAGAAAAGATTTTACTATATCATAATTTTTGTCGATTTCGTTCAAATAGGGTATTTCATTTTTGTATTCCCTAATCAAAGATATGTATGTAGAATTGTCCAATATTGAAAAAAAGTCACGTTTATTAAAATTTTGCAAAAGAGTAAATAGCCCTCTTTTATTCTCTTCATTTAGATTTTCAAAGAAATTTCTAACAGCTTGAGGATCCTCTTTGATATCTAACATTTTTTACCTCCCTTGTAATCTGAAATTATTCATTACTGAGGAAACTTCTATTTCTTTCAAAAGTTTGCTTACGATTTATACTGTAACCTCATAAGCAGGGCAATCGTTCTTCTTTTAGGGTCGTACATGATATTAACGCTATTCTTGACAATATCACGCCTTCTTTCGTCTGTTCTAATTCATCCCCGTACTTTAAAGGTAAATCTTTAGACAATACCATTTCCAATACTAGAAATATTTAGATCTAGCCCCCTCACACACACTTCCTATAATTATAGCTTCTTGTTCTAATTTGCAGTCATTTTCAAGCATATAACTTATTACTTCCTTGAATTGACCTTCCCTCAGCTTCATCAATCTCTCACGATCACTCTCGGTAAGCTTTTTTGAGTATTCCTGGTATTCCTTTAAAGTCTCCAGGTCCATTTTATAAGGTTGAAATTCTATGCCTGTTTGCCGCTTCAAATGTTCTAGTATATAAAAACCGCCGGCATCGATATCACCAAAATGATAAAAGCGTACTCCTGGATTTTGTTGAAATACTTTCTTAATAAATACACGTCGAACACTGTTATGAAAACCACCGAGATAGATCCCAAACATGTCGCTGCAATCGGTCGTATGAAAACTTGTTAAGTTTTCAATAGTTATAACTGCCCTGCCCGTAATTTTGATTTGATCAATATCAGGTAGCATAGACGATGAAATCGCAAGGTCACCGCGAAGCTTACTCAAATCAATCGTTTGCCCGGATAGTTCTAGGCTCCCGGCTCCTTTAAAGTTGACATAGGTGGGATTCTTAACCAAGTTCAAGTTCTCTAGAAGCTGGTTCTTTTCCGGAAAATCGCCGTATTCAAAGAGCAAATTTTCAACCTTAGAACGTATCCGTTCAAACGTTTTGGAATCCTTAAATATCCTTACGGAGAAATCCCGGACAAACGTTTCTGAACCAATTCTTAGTAATTCATCAACTGCCCTTAAGATAGTTTCAAATTCCCTCAGATCATTACTAAACCACTGGATGGATTTATTCGTCTGGATCCTTTCCGTTTGAGCCGTGCAAAATCGGTTTAAGATTTCGTTCCTGTCTTTATAAGCATCAAGTACTTGCCTAACGGAATTATTATTATCTTTTTTTTGCACGCGATTAAGATATTTGTACGCACCATCGATACCCTCCATATTCAAACTAACCTCGCAACAGACCTTAGTAGAATTCGCCTTTGCAACGATTAGTTTCTTTCTGACCAAAACATCAATGGCTTCGTTGACTGCTTGAAACAGTTCATAGTTTGCATGATCTGTGTATTGAGGAAATAAGGTCGGCAGCTTTACGGAAAATCTCTGGTTTACTTTGTTGTCCCCAATAAAGCTTTTACTTCCCTCGTATTTATCCAATAACTTATTGAGGATTGTTTTCTCATAGTTGCTGATCATAGGTTGTACTCTTCAATGATACTATTTGCCCCTTCCCGCATAGCCATAAGTATTGTATCGACTTTTTCACCGATTACCTCAAGTTTAGAAGGTGGTGTGGCGAGGATAATTTGGAAATTTTGGCTATTCAGAAAGTCCATCATTGAACCGATTCTATTGTCATCCATCTTATCAAAGGCTTCATCAAACATAATAATTCTGATCGTGTCGCCTAATTTATAAAGCTGAACAAACGACGCTGCTATGGCAACATAGTACGGAGTCTGCGTTTCACCGCCGCTTTTTTCTCCATAAATCTTAGAAAAACGCTGAATCGTACCGTCCTTTTGCTCTACGATAATGTCATAGTCTAAATAACTCCGATAATCTGTGTACTCCACCAACACTTTTTCCCCTTTATCATCATAGGCGGTTAGCTTGGCAAATAAGTCTTCCATCTCTTCCTTATAATCTTCTTCAAAGGATTGGGACCATAGATTCTGGCCCATTTCATTGTTTCTGGACGTAATCATCTGATAAATGCTTTCTTTTTTCTTATTATGCGTTAACTCAAACTTATAACTGTCTTCCCCATAATAGACGTTCCTTAACGCTGAGTTGAGGTTTTTGAACTCCAATTTAGCATCTTCGATATTTTCCCGAAGCCTTGCCAGGAAGGATTCCCGGAACTCCAGGTGGCAATTTTCTTTGGCTTTTTCTAGATCGCCTTCGTACTTAATAATATCAGCCGACACCAGCTTGTGATGTTCCTGAACATACTCCAGTATTTGCTGATAACCCAATCCCAGATCACAGTCGTACTTACTGCAATAACTCAGTTGCAGTTTGATAAGCTCCCCGCTAAGTTCATTTTTCTTATTGTCGAGCCCAACTTTCAGAGGCTTAAAGTTCTGTACAATGATTGCCGGAGCCTTGGTTTTTAGTTGCTCAATAAATTTGTTCCTTCCTAGTTCGGCCAGCTCGAGATCCTCATCACAGAGCAGCTTAAAGTTATTTCCCAGAAAAGAAATTAACAGCTGCAGCTCATTCATTTGAGCTGAAATGCCTTCGAGTTTGTTCTTGAAAATGCCGATCGATTCTTTGGTCTTGTCATGTTCCTGCTGTATTCTATTAACTACCCCTTGACACTCTTCAATCTGCATTTGAAGCTCAATTATGCTGGGATCATTCTTCGCCTTTTCCAATTCAAATCTTTCGTGTTTAATCCGTTCATTGAGATCTTTAAATTGCATGGGCGCGTTGATGTTCTCTTGAATGACATCGATTTTGCAGCGCTCCAGCTTGTCAATGATTTGCCCAAACACCGTCAGATTTTCCTCAGCAACCCTTATTTCTTCATTAATGCCCTTCAGTTCAGCCTGTTTGTTTTTGTGCTGGACCTCAAATGCCTGCGCGCCAATGAATGGAGTACGATAAACTCTCTCATCAATTTTTCGAACCGCATGATTTTGGTAAAGCATGCAGTCGACTGTCATTCCCACCTTATGCTCTTTTAAACGTTGGACATCCTCACAGCGTATCACCCGATTAAGCAGATAAACCGCATAGGCTCGCGCCCAGCGATTGTCACTTTTGATGACATACGCCAGTGACGCGACATCAGCGTCTTGATTGGTATCTAGTTTGTTGGTGTTCACCAGACCCACCGTGTGAACGTCTTTTTTAATCCGATTGTAAACCTCTAACGCCTTCTGATAATATTGGGGTTCAACAATAAGGTAGAATCTCTGCGTATTTAAATACCCTTCCACAGCATTCTGCCAGGCAGGATCGGTAATTTCCAGTAGATTAGAGAATATCCTAGGCTCGCTGCGGATGCCTTGGTTTAAAAACTCTTGTTGTATCGCTGTTAACAGCTTTGTGGTACTGTCCGGATAGGTAAGTTTTTTGTTGAGGAGATCTTTGATTTCGTTTTCCAGTTTGATTTTTCGAGCTTTATAGTTATCATGCAAATCCTTTTGTCTCACCTTATCGGAAGTGTAGCCGTCTAACAACGACTTTAATTCTTTGTTCAAGCTGTAGATCGTTTCTGTTTTAGCCTCGTTATCCTCATCTGCCGAACCTAACTTTAAAAGCTCGTCCTTAGAAAGGATATAGACTTCGAACTTATTTAACAAGCTTAAGGCATCTGCGACGATCTCCAACATATTTTTTAGCTTTCTCAGCGAGTCTTCAGTATGGCGCTTATCTTGATCCAATAATTGAATCCGAAACTTTGTTTCTTTAATCAGTTGAGCTGTTTCGTTTTGCCCCAGCGCAACTTGCAAACTTGTCAGTCTATCCCGTTCATTTTGCAGACTTGAATTCAACGCAGTTTCTTTCGCTTGTTCACTGACCAAGTTTTGCCTATAGCGTTCCTGGCTTCGTTCTAGTTCCTCGAAGTCCAGTTTCTTGGCTTCTAGTTCGGCCTTCTTGATCAGAATTTCATTGGTCTTAATCTCCCGTTCTTTGGCGATAATATCTTCGTTTTTGGCAAGAATTGCTTTAAGCTCAGTAATCTTGTCTTTGGTGAGTTCCATGAGATCTTCAAGCTCTTTTAAGGCTGCAATATTATTGCGCAAAGTGGCAACCTCGATGGTCTTCTCCGAAAGGATAAATTTATTGATAAAGTCTTTAACATTAACCATCGGTTTGAAGGCCAACGACTTGGGGATCATGTCAAAAAATCGGTCTTCCAAATTGCCCAGCCTGCGGCGAAATCGCTCTTTTGCATCTAACATCTGAGAATGAATCCCGTGCCTGACACCAACTTATCAACCATCATGACTGGTGGCACAATGGGGAATGAAAATGGAGTAACGCACTAAATATAGAAACCATTTTCGTGTGAACTTATTGTTTAAGTTTTCACAAAGTATGGTATGGAAGCCAGTAAAGTTTGGCATCCAGTGATTCTTGAAAGTAACACATTAACAGAAACTCGGTTAAATTTGTCGTTGATTTCTTTTATACTCGGTGAAGGATGAAAAGGTGGCTGCTAGTGAGCGAATTTTGCTCTTGTGAAGAGCGTTGACAAGCAGATTTTACTTCAATTGAAGATAGTATTGATAATCGTGCTAAACCTGGCATATAAT
>JARLHV010000150.1 GCA_031292055.1 Desulfosporosinus sp. | reverse complement strand
TGTCATCCTGAGCGAGAGCGAAGGATCTAGGGACAAAAGATCCTTCGCTTCGCTCAGGATGACAATAAAATGTGATATTAATAGCATAACAAGGAGTTTCTGCAGCGGGATTATAATTTTTATAGTATGAAAATCAAGGTAAAGCAAAGGTAAAGCAAAGAAAGAAGCGGTTACATATAATTTCTATATATCATGCAGGTTTGGAAGGTATTGGCTAATTTTTTGTAGAACATTGTCTTTAGGCGAATAGGGTATGGATATATCGTCTATTAGCCACTATGAGTATAGCGTAAAACTACAGAGGATTACAGAGATACGGAGGCCCTGAATTTTCTTTTGAGTTCACCTCGGATTCTTATTTGATAACGGGAGTAAACGGTACAGGTAGGATGAGATTTGAGAAAGAGAATTGGGATGTAATAATTGTCGGAACAGGCCCGGCAGAGGCATGCCTTGCGTTTTATAGCCCTCAATACCGTGGTATAATATGGGTACAATCATTGTGAATCTAAAGAACGCTTTTTGAGGTGGGTCATGAATGGCTTTTAATTTAGACGAAGGATTAATTCAAAGCATCCAAGCAATTGGTCGAACTTATGCTGTAGAACAGATCGTTCTTTTTGGGTCACGCGCAAGAGGTGATCATAAGCCAGTAAGCGATATTGATCTGGCGATTTTTCTATTGCCAGATTCTAATTGCAAAGGACGATTGACCAGTGATATTGAAGATCTTAATACGCTTTTAAAAATCGATACCATATTTATTAATGATAACGTTGACCCGAAATTATTGGAGAATATCAAAAAAGAAGGTGTACTTCTATATGAGCGAACCGAATATTAAAGTTTATAATTTTAAGAATGCACTTTCCAGACTGAAAGAAGGGATCGCTAAATATAATGGAACTGATGATCTTTTAAGAGATGGAGTAATACAACGTTTCGAGTTCACCTTTGAGCTTGCTTGGAAAACTTTAAAAGCCGTTTTTGAAGATGAGGGATTAATAGGTTTAAATTCTCCTAAGACGGTATTGCGAGAAGCCTTTGCAGCCGAACTTCTTAAAGAAGATGAATTATGGCTCGCCATGCTTAAGGACAGAAATTCAACTGCACACATCTACAATGAACAACTGGCCATAGAGATATGTCATAACATACAAGAAAAATATGTCCTCGCCCTTGCAAACTTGCTTGAGAATATTGAGAAGAGACTTAATTAATAATCGTAAATAAAAATCAACCAGCTAAATAAACCGAGTGGTTGATTTTCTTTAACGGCGATGGAATGTTACTTTGGTGAATACTAACTGGTATTTAAACTCCATAAAAGGTAATATTGGGGTAGATTCTTACTTGGTTAAAAGGTAAAAGCATTATGCTTGGATTTGTCGATTAGAGGAGGAAAGACATGGACTGGAAATATGAAAATGGACGTATTTATAGTACTGCTGAAAACGGTGAATTAATGTGTGAGACTACGTTTATTCGTAAAGAAAATGGAGAGATGAATATAGATCACACCTATGTTAATCCTGTATGGAGAGGTCAGAGTGTAGCCGGGAAGATGATGGAAGTAGTGGCTGAATATTTTAGGAAAGAAGGAATTAAAGCTTCAGCCACGTGTTCATATGCTAATGTTTGGCTAAAGCGGCATGAGAAACAGTATCAGGATATCCTTTCCGAGGATACGTATGATCAAGCCGCGGCCTGCAAAATTGATGGAAACCATTAACTACAATAAGTAGTTGTTAGAAAAACCTATTGGGCAGAAAATGGTTTCTGTTCAGATCGGAATATTGGTGAGTGTAAACTAGATAATGGGGTACGACTATGATGGTATTTCAACCGATAAACGATTTGTTTTTCCAACAACCCACGATTAGTTTAGCTCGTGTTTTGTTGGGGAAATTGCTAGTGAAATGAGAGTCAATCAATGGTTCTCCCTCTCGAAGCTGAACCCCTATAGTTTGACATAGGGGTTTCTTTTTATCCTTTATTTTGAGTTTCTTTTTGATGTTACCTTCCCATAACTAATTCTTCATCATTTTGTAACTCATTCCTCCCAAAAAGTTGGTATTATTATAAACAGATCCTCCGAATATTCATCTACGGCTAAGCGTTTTTGAGAACGGAGAAATTGAAAGCTTATGTGGGGCTAGGGAGCGAAATGATGTGGGTCGTATTGATGGAATGAGTCAAAGAAAACAACAAATTAAAACTAAGCAAAGGCCCGTCCTTAGTCATGCCGAGTTTGGGCAGCACAAGCTTATGAGCATCTGTAAGGCTGAAACTGTTCAGTCTTCTCAGTGTTACGAATCTAGACGCTACATGCCTGGCTTGGATGGACTACGAGCACTGGCAGTGTTGGCGGTGATTGCTTATCACCTCAACTTGAAAGGGGCTTCAGGAGGCTTTTTAGGTGTCGGCTTGTTTTTTGTGTTGTCCGGTTACCTCATCACAGACTTGCTGACCGTCCAGTGGAGCGTGACAGGTCGCATCGATCTGAAAGATTTTTGGCTGCGGCGAGCCCGTCGCTTGTTGCCCGCTTTATTTGTCATGCTGACAGGAGTCGTTGTCTGGGTGATGTTGTTTGCACCTGCCCGCTTGACATCTCTTGGGGAGGATGTGCTGGCAGCGCTGTTCTATGTTAGCAATTGGTGGTTAATATTTCACCAGGTCTCCTACTTTTCAAGCTTTGGCCCACCTTCTCCATTGGGGCATTTATGGTCTTTAGCAGTAGAAGAACAGTTTTACTTGGTTTGGCCTGTGCTGCTTTGGTTTGGTCTGCGCTATATACCACGGCGGGGACGATTGGTTGTTCTGATACTTGCTGGGGTTTTGGCTTCGGTCATGGCAATGGCGCTGATTTATCAACCCGGTACGGATCCCAGCCGTGTCTATTATGGTACAGACACACGAGCTTTTGCCTTGCTTATAGGGGCTGCGCTTGCTCTAGTATGGCCCAGCCGGAAGCTGTCTGGCGCACTTTCTTTCAGAGCTCGCTTGGCGCTTGACTTGGTCGGAGGAGCAGCGCTGCTTATTGTACTTATGATGATTTGGCAAACCAACGAATATGAATTATTTCTCTATCGCGGCGGACTCCTGCTTTTCTCGCTGGCCGCAGCCATAGTAGTGGCTGTTCTTGCCCACCCCGCAAGCCGCTTTGGCAAATTTTTTGGACAACAACCCCTACGTTGGCTTGGCGTTCGTTCTTATGGCATCTATCTTTGGCACTATCCTGTCATTGCCTTGACAAGTCCTGTTGTAAATACAGGCGGTCTGGACATTATGCTTGCTCTCCAGCAATTGGCGGCGAGCATTACCCTTGCTGCCTTGTCCTGGTACTTTATCGAGAAACCCATCCGCAACGGAGCATGGAAAAGGTGGCGTGGGCAGATATACAATCTGGATCAACGCCGGAAAGTTATGTCGGTTAGAGGTTGGGTCACAGTGGTTGGACTAAGGGTAATTCTTGGTATATCTTGTCTGACGATAGTTGGGATTATTTTTATAAATGATACTCATGCGAATGTACCTGCGCTAGGAAGTGGGGGTGCAAATCCAACGTCACTAGCGCGACCTGGTTCGAATATCCCTGGGGTGTCTCAAGGATCTAAAACTGAGTCCGATACCACACCCTTAGAAATCGGCAAGGGAGTCACTGTTATTGGAGATTCCGTCATGGTCGGGGTGGAACCAGACTTGAAAAAGCTCTTGCCCGGCATCGTGGTTAGCGCGGAAATCGGTCGGCAGATGTATCAAGCCCAGAATGCAGTGGATCAACTGAAGGCACAAGGTGACTTAGGAGATCGAGTTGTTATTGAGCTAGGAACGAACGGCCCGTTCACCGAGGAACAGTTAAGGGCCCTGCTCAGTTCGCTGGGACAAGTTCAGCAGATTGTGCTGGTGAACACCCGTGTCCCGCGACCATGGGAGGATGTGGTCAACCAGACCTTGGCGAAGGTAGCGGTGAGCTATCCACACACTACTCTTGTCAATTGGTACCAAGCCAGCAGCAGCCATAACGCCTATTTTTACCAGGACGGCGTTCATCTCACTCCGACAGGGATTCAGGCCTTTGCATCACTTGTGGTCAAAACAATCAATCCGTAAATAACTTGCAATATAATAAAAATCCCGCTGAGTTCACAGCGGGATAGTGCTCTTTCATGTACTTCAAAGATTAGAATCCGGAGCTTTCACCAATAATAACTACAGTGATATCCGTTGCCATCGGCCTTTTTCTCATTACAGAATATACCCTGCATATTCTAGTTGGGGCTTGACAATTAACACATACACCAGTTTTTGTACAGGGATTAGGGGTTTCCAGTCTTTTATTATTCATAGGTGCTGCAATGCCTTCTAATCTTTCGAAGGCAGCGGTTTCATTTTTGCAGAGTTTATTAACACTTGCTGCGACAATTACTTTCTTAGGGCCAAAACTCATGGCA
>JARLHV010000149.1 GCA_031292055.1 Desulfosporosinus sp. | reverse complement strand
ACATTTTGGCTCTAAACTACAAATCGCTTGTAACTCAATTGATGATCGCCAAGTTGATTAAAACTTCTTTTTGAAACGGAATACCTTTTTCAGCCAACTCAATTGCTAATGCCGCCTGATAAACTGCTTCGAGAAACCCTGGTCCAAGTGTCCAGTGTACCTCCATTGCTGCACCAATAATGGCATCGGTCTGTGAATCCCGTTCTACATTCTCCATCCCCTTTATCCTTTGTCTGTGTGTTTCTATACTAATCGTTCTTAATCTGTGTAATCTGTGGTTCCCCGTTCAGAATTCCCCAAGGCGCATTTACAGCGTTTTTCCTTGTAGGTATAAAAAAATGCGGGATTTTAGGTTCTAAGTGAACCTGATACAATAAATGAAGAATTGAATGGTCACTGATTTAGAGTATTCCGAACCTCTCGCCGGAGCGTTTTAGGTGTTTCCAGTTGCGGCGCGATTATCTCCCTAGTCACACTTCGGAAATTCCATGATTTGAGCCTTGAAAAAGGGAATGAGAATAGAATTTTGAGTGCATAGTCTTTATCTGCCGCCTCCCGCAATGTTGATAGAACGACACCGCTGGTAGAAATTCCACTTAGAACTAGAGTATCAATTTGGTGAGATCGGAGGATGATTTCGAGATTGCTTTGCATATCCATGACCAACAAAGCGGTCTTATTGTGAAGATTATGCATGTTCTGTACAACTTCTTTTCATTATGTTAATATAAAATGGATACCTCTCCACATATAATAAACGGAGAATATTCCACTTGTCAAGAGCAGCTTTATAATTATAATTTTAGGAGTGATGATATAGTGAATGGTTCGGAGACAACCCAAATTCGTTCTGAACGTCGCGATGCTGCTGAGAATCGTCAGCGAATATTGAATGCGGCCATAAAGCTATTTGAGCAAAACGATGTTGAACAAGTTAGTATGAACCAAATTGCCAACGAAGCACAGGTTGGTCCGGGAACCCTTTATCGGCGTTATAAAAACAAAAGCGAATTATGTCTTGATTTAATTAAAGACAATGTTGATCTGTTTTTTGATGATATCGAAATCTATTTGAAAGAGAATTGCTCTTCTCCCCCAAGTAAACGATTAAAAGGAATTCTTAGCCTATTTATTCGTTTTAGAGAAAAAAAGTCACAATTGCTTACAGGAGTTGAGGACTCTTCGTCAACGAATCCGCCTAGGTCTCGAATACAGAGTCCTCTGTTTAACGAATTGCATCATCTATTAGTGAACCTGTTTGACGAAATGAATGTGACAAAGCAGACCCGTTTGAACAGCGTCTTCAACGCAGATCTGCTGTTAACAGCCTTAAGTAGAGATTTCTATTCATTTCAAAGAGATGTGCGTAATTATTCACCAGAGATGATTTTAGAAGAACTCTGCACCTTATTCATTTCGCTTAAATGAAGCACTTGATAGTCTACAATCGTAGTTCATTACCTCTGTGAGGGGACTCTTAAGACTGTGAATTGTATTTGGACGGTCTAAAATATTTTTGTTTGGAGAATTACAGTTATCTTGGGAGGAAATACAAGAATAATGTGGAAAGTATTAGAAAACAGACTCGTTAGTAACCAGGAAATTCGAATTTATGAAGTTTCGTAGTAACATTTTGTTGAGGAGGTGGCGAGTTTGACCGTGGATCTATTTGTTCAAGTGCAAAAAGCATTGAGTCGTCTGGAGACTTTGTCTCAGTGTGATTTACGGTCCACAGAACTGACGTCTAAACTTTTATCAGAGCTTAATTCCGCTCTTCACGAATTACAAACAACGGCGATTGAATTGCATGAGCAAAACGAGGAATTGACAGCTAATCGTAAGTCACTCGATGAAGAGCGATGTCGTTATCAGGAACTATTTGATTTTGCTCCAGATGGATACCTGGTCACAGATACGGAAGGCATAATACTCAATGCCAATAGCGCTGCTACCAATCTTTTTTGCGTAAGCAAATTCTCACTGATAGGTAAACCGTTAGCAATATTTGTAGGCAGCGAAGAACACCTGACTTTTCGTACGCGGTTAGTAGAGATGAAAAATGGAACCGTTGTGCAAATCGAGGATTGGGAACTTATAATGCTCTCGGGAAATCAAGCCACTTTTCCTGTTTCCATAACGGCGGGTAGGGTGATTTCCTCCAGGGGAGGACCAGTGGAGTTGCGTTGGCTACTGCGTGATATTACGAAACGCAAGCTAATGGACGGAGAGAAAGAAAAGCAAGTGGCGGAATTAGCCATTGTGAATAAAGAGCTCGCCTATCAAAACGAGCTTGCTTTTCAAAACGAAGAGAAAGAAAAGCGGGCAACGGAACTAGTTATTGCTAATAAAGAGCTTGCCTATCAAAACGGAGAGAAAGAAAAGCGGGCAACGGAACTAGTTATTGCTAATAAAGAGCTTGCCTATCAAAACGAAGAGAAAGAAAAGCGGGCAACAGAACTAATCATAGCTAATAAAGAGCTTGCTTTTCAAAACGAAGAGAAAGAAAAGCGGGCAACGGAACTAATCATAGCTAATAAAGAGCTTGCTTTTCAAAACGAAGAGAAAGAAAAGCGGGCAACAGAACTAGTTATCGCTAATAAAGAGCTTGCTTTTCAAAACGAAGAGAAAGAAAAGCGGGCAGCGGAACTAGTTATTGCTAATAAAGAGCTTGCTTTTCAAAATGAAGAGAAAGAAAAACGGGCAGCGGAACTAGTCATAGTGAATACAAAATTGGGGAAAGAAATTTCTGAACACAAAAAAGCAGTAATAGAAATAAAGAAATTAAATGATGACCTTGAAGTACTCATATCTGCACGAACATATCAGCTTGAAGAAATGAATGCTGAGTTGGAAGAAAAAAATGCTGAATTTGAAGAAACTAATGCAATATTAGAGGAAAAAATTTCTGAACATCAAAGAATGGAGCTGGAATTACAAGAAACAAAAAGTGCAGCCGAAGCAGCTAACAAAGCCAAAAGTCAATTCCTTGCAAATATGAGCCATGAAATCAGAACACCGATGAATGGCATTTTTGGGTTTCTGGAATTATTAAATCATTCCCAGCTATCACAGGAGCAACGAGAATATCTCCGTGAGGCAAAATCTTCTTCAGAAACATTGCTGCACCTCATCAACGATATTTTGGATTTATCTAAAATAGAGTCTGGAAAACTCACTTTGGAAATAATGAACTTTAAACTAAGGACGTCTTTAGAAGATGCCATATCATTATTTGTACCAATTGCTTATGAAAAGCATTTGGAACTGAATACACTGATAAAAGCAAACGTGCCTGATGAAGTGAGAGGCGATCCTTCCAGACTCAGACAAATATTAAACAATCTTATCTCTAATGCTTTAAAGTTTACTGAAAATGGGGAAGTATCGATTATCGCTGAGGCAATTGAAGAAACTAATGGTTTTGTAACGATTAAATTCGAGGTAAGGGATACTGGGATTGGGATCAATGAAGAGGACGCCGCAATGGTTTTCAAGCCCTTCGCACAGGCTGATGCATCAACAACGAGGAAATTTGGAGGAACCGGGCTGGGTCTTGCCATAACTAGAGAACTTGTAATGATAATGGAGGGAGCGGTCGGTCTTGAAAGCGTACCAGGTCAGGGCTCTACATTTTACTTTACAGCACGATTTGAAATTGTTAATAGAAGAACTCCTTTCTATGAGTACGCCAGCCTAGAAAACGTTAATGTCCTTATTGTGGACGATAATGATAACAATCGCAAAATAGTGAGATCATATCTTGAAGATGCCGAATGTAACGTAATAGAAGCTCAATCTGGGGATAAGGCTATAGCAGTCATACTAAATAATGCCTATACGGAAAACAAGATCCAACTTGTCCTGGCAGATTATCAAATGCCAGGAATGGATGGGTATGAGTTGGCGACAACTTTAAAGACGATTCCCTCTACAAAGGATTTGAAACTAATATTATTAACCTCTGCGGCACAAGAGGGCGATGCTACAAAAGCGAAAGAACAAGGGTTTTCAGGGTATCTAACAAAACCACTAAGAAGAGGCGAGTTACTAAATTGTATGTCAATTGTTTTAGGTTTGAAACAAGATACAGAGGATAACCAGCAAGTTGTCACAAAATATACTCACTGTGAAAATCAAAGTATCGTGAAACCCAAAATATTACTGGTTGAAGACAACGAAGTGAATCGCAAACTTGTCATAGCAACGCTTAAATCTCGCAACATGACCTGTGATGTAGCAATGGATGGCAAAGAAGCCTATCAAGTAGTACTAAAGAAAGACTTCGATATAGTTTTTATGGATTGTCAAATGCCTGTTATGGATGGATTTGAAGCCACTGAAAGAATCAGAAATGCTGAAGGAAGCAACAAACACACTAAAATTATTGCTATGACTGCAAACGCCATGATAGGTGACCGAGAAAAATGCCTCAGAGTTGGAATGGATGAATACATAAGCAAACCTATCGACTTTGATATAATGTTTAAAATGATCGAAGAAACCACTGTGTATGAAGCAGTTCAAATAAAATCCGATTATATTAACAAATGCATGGAGAGTTTTATGATTCAAACAGGACTTGAAATAAATGATACAAATAAAATATTTGAAATATATGTCAAGTCTTTACGCGAAATGACGAAAAATATTGAAAAAGCATTAGTAAACAATGATTTTAAGGTACTTTGTGAGATTTCACATCAACTTAAAGGATCTTCTGGTAATCTAAAGATCATAGAAATCTTTGAATTGGCAAGGACACTTGAAATATCTGCTCTGGCAAAAGATAAAAGCAATTGCAAACTAACATTTTTAGAAATGGAAAAGTATCTAGTACCAAATAAGAGCGTTTTATGTGTTGCACTGTAACGCTACTTTTGAGTAAAAAGACCAATCTGGCGTGTTAGGAGTTATAAATTCTCTAATTCTTCTCATGCCATCTTGCGCACTTGCTTAAGGCAATACAAACAAGTTTAGACTGGTTACTCGCTAAATATCCTACAATTCTTACAAGGAGGTAGTTGTCATCGGATCAACAATCATAGTAGCAGAAGATGATGCTAGTACCCAGCAGTTCCTACATATCTTATTAACTCGAGAAGGTTTTAGTGTAAAGGTTGTTGAACAAGGTGCGGAAATCATAAAAGAGTGCCATACGTGCAAGCCGGATTTATTGTTGCTCGATATTATGATGCCTGGGATGGATGGATTTGAAGTTTGCCGCAAAATACGGAAAGAAAGCAATCTGCCAATTATCATCCTATCGGCTAGGGAAGAAAATAAGGATAAGATTTTAGGACTTATATCAGGATGTGATGACTATATAACTAAGCCATTTGATAGCACAGAACTTATCTTACGTATTAATGCGGTATTACGTCGGGTTAAAGAAAATAGCCAACCAGAAAACGGGCCGAATATCGTAGAACTCCCTGGACTTACTATTAACTATATTAATAGAATTACTTTGGTTGAAGGCAAAGAGGTTGAACTAACCCCCAAGGAGTATGCCCTTCTCTGGCTACTGTCCAACAGTCCAGAACAGGTCTTCACTAGAGAACAGCTCCTTTACCAAATCTGGGAGACAGACTATTATGGTAATCCTGGAGTCGTCACTTCCCTGGTAAAACGTCTGCGAGATAAGATTGAGCCAGACAGTTCTAATCCCTTTTACATCAGAACTGTACACGGGGTAGGATACAAACTGGGAGTGAAGTCTTGCTAAAGAAGGATGCTTTTCTAGGGTAAATCTTGTGAAAAGAATAGCTCGTTAATAAAAGACAAATGTCATAATAATGGCATTTTTTTTTGTTATCATCTTAATTAGTAAAAAATGTTTACTGATTAATCCAGATCATGCTATTTAGTTTTCAATTTCCCTATAAAAAATATGATATCAATCTGCTTTAATCTTTATATAATGAAAGGTGGAGATCAGAGTGCTCTACAAGTTATCTGAACCGTCTTATGCCTATGATGCTCTAGAACCTTATTACGACAAGGCTACTGTCAAAATCCTCCCCAATGTCCATCATAAAGTCTATATAGATGGGCCCAAGATACAGTTTACTGCTTCTGCTCTGAGACTAAAGTCTATGAATCATTTTCTGAAGGTATTTATAGCTGTAGCAATTATCATAATTGGAGTTGGCCTAATGGGTGTACTAATACAGATGCAACTAGTAATTATTCAGAATCAAGTGCTGGAACTAGCGCAGATGATGTAGAAGTTACTCAGCAGACACTCATGTACTAACTCAACTTTTCTCTACTATCGACACTTTTTGAACCACAGCTGCCCTTCCAGGTTATATAAACGTGGTAGGGCAGCTTAGAATTCCCAGCTGTCAGGACGGGTTCATTGGCACCGTATTTGTTGCATTAAAATTTACATCTGAGTAGATGGGTTGAACCGTATTTCGTGAGACAGTAGTTAATTTCATTTGTTCACTTGTTTGCTCAGTCGGCTTCAAGTAATCGTTTTGCGGGGGGGTGTCAAAAACTGAATCATGCCCTAATTTAGCTGCTGAGAAGGTAGCAAGTAACCCATATACTATATTGCTAAAAACGTAAGAAAGGTTGCTTGAGGCATCTTTAGGTTTAACACTATTTTGCGGGACAACATTTGGGATGGCTGTAGCTATGGCTCCAATGCCTATTCCGGCCAATATTCCTTTCGGTATAAGTTTATCGCGTCCGTTTTTAGACAGGTCGTTAACTATATATTTTGCGCCCAAAATGCTCACAGCGGAAGTCATGATTAACCCAAGAGCGCGCCCTCTGTAACTCTGTGCTTCTCTCTTAGAAACAAACATCCCCGCTGCAGCTACCTTGTAGGACCTTTTAGATATACCGACGCTTCGTGAGGCGGCATCAACAGCTAGAATCCCTGCGAGACCAATGATTCCTGAAACTATTGAAAGCGTATTTCTATCCTTAATCTTTTCCAAGTCAATTCCTCCTCAAAATTTTTATACTTTATTTTTTGATAAAGTACAAAAATTTAACCGTGGATATTAAAGGTAAAACTATAACCAAACAAAAATGTTTCTTGAAGCTGTGAGTCTTATTTTAATTTTTCAGGACACTTTTCTTGGATGTGGCTAGCTATTTTCTCTCTTTCAAGATTAAAAGTAGTTTGAATGGTGTGAAAATAATATCAACTTCTACTGAAAATGTCATAGCAATGGCATTTTTTTTTGTTATAATTCTAATTATCCCGATTGAAAAGTATTTGTTGGATTTACCAAAAGACTTAGATGAAATATTAACCGAATTCAAGACGGAATCTGGCATTGAAAGGTTAGAAACCGTGGACACTGCTCAAAGAACCTTTCTAAGGGATTTTATGATTGGAGGAATAGTAGGTATAGTGGAAAAGAACAATGAGCCACGTCTATTTATACCAGTTACTATCGAGGGGGAAAATTCTGCGGATATAATGCTTCCAGCCGATAGTTTAGCAGTAAATGCACTATTTACAGCGGCCGAAGATTTAGGTCGTGATCCAAGCGATCTACTTGAGGAATCGATTGTTAAGTTATTCAAGGTGGCGTTTGATATTGACATTAAAACTTGTACTAAAAAGGAATGGGCAGAAAGAATAACAATTAAAGGTGGTGCACTAAAACAATGGCAATCATTTATAAAGTTACCCCCAAAAAGAAGAATAAGTCAGAAAGCATGAATGATAGAAAGGCAGTAATAATTTTCATTATGTTATCGATAGTATTACTCTTTGGTATAAGTATATTGCCTAGATCACCCGTACCAGCTGCATCAGTGACGGTGACAACGACACAGTGAAGAGAAGCATAGGAACAGGTTTGCGTCTTAACAAGGAACTGTAGCAATGGAAGATTAGATAGATTCATCATCTCACTAAATGATGTTAGAATTTAAATATTATGAAATAGAGGTGCAAAATGGAAGATTTAAAAACCAAATTTGAGAATACAAAGGATAAAATTGTAGGCAATGCTAAGGAGACTATGGGAAAGGCCACAGGCAGCGAAGAGACGGAACTTAAAGGGAAACTTCAGTCCGAAAAGGCGGATGTAAAGGAGAAGTTTGGCAACATTAAGGAGAAGATTGCCAAAAAGATCAATGACAAGTTGGATGAAAAGGAAGAAGACAAAGAAAATTAAGTGTAAATGATTTGTAAAGACCCCTGTTTAATTGGGGGTCTTTTGTTTTTGGTATTATGAATACGTTTGGGCGTCTATCAGAGTGATCAGACCTGGCTTGATAGATTTATTTCAGAATAATATTGTAGTCGATTTAACTATAATATACACTTACAGTGTAAGATAACCCATAAATAGGGAAAGCGATGAATGCAGGTTACATTTGTACGGTTAGTTCTTGGGTCCAAGTGTGATAATAATTCATCTTACAAGGGGTGTGTAGATTTGAATAAGAGGGTTACTGCATTGCAGGAAGAAAACATTTTTAGATTAACAAAAGATGAAATATTTAAGGAATTGAATACTTCTAACAACGGGCTAACACATAATGAGGCTGAAACGAGAATCCAGAAGTATGGTTATAATGAAATCAATGAAGTAAAAACAACATCACTTATAGCTAAGTTTTTATCTAACTTCACCAATTTGTTAGCCATACTACTTTGGATTGCCAGCATATTATCATTTGTTGGACGTATGCCTCAACTTGGTTGGACCATCATTCTAGTAATTATCATCAATGCGTTATTTAGTTTCTGGCAGGAGTTTAAAGCTGAAAAGGCTACAGAGAGCCTCAAAAAGTTGCTTCCTCAATACGTGAAAGTAATTAGGGATGGGCATCTAGAGCAAATGCTTTCTAAAGAATTAGTGCCTGGAGACCTGATCAGTCTGGAAGAAGGAGACCATGTACCGGCTGACGCCAGGCTTATAGAAGCATTTGAAATGAGGACGATTAATGCTGCTTTAACGGGTGAATCCGAACCTGTTCGAAGAAGCTCGAATGTTGTTTTAGAAAGAGATATAACCTTGTTGGATGCACCTAATATCGTCTTCATGGGTACCAATGTTGCATCCGGCTCTGGCCTTGCAATTGTTTATGCAACAAAGATGAATACACAGTTTGGTAAAATCGCGTCATTGACACAAAACATCAAACAAGAACAAAGTCCCTTACAAAAACAATTGACAAACGTTGCAAAATTTATTACCTATCTTTCGCTCATAATGGGAGTGCTTTTCTTTCTTTTTGGATTAATCATGGGAAGATCATTAGCTGATATATTTATGTTTGCAATAGGGATCATTACGGCAAACGTCCCTGAGGGATTACTTCCAACCGTGACCCTCGCCTTAGCTGCAGGTGTACAGAGAATGGCCAAAAGAAATGCACTTGTTAAAAAATTATCAAGTGTTGAGACACTTGGTGGGGCAACGATCATATGTACTGATAAAACAGGTACACTAACTCAGAATGAAATGACGATTAGTGAGATTTGGACACCTATCAGTCATTATACGATAACTGGGATTGGATATGAGCCGAAGGGAGAATTTTTTTTAGGGGAGAATAAAATTGACCCTAAAAACCTAACGGATGAATTGTCCCTACTTTTAAAGATCGGGGTGCTTTGCAATAACAGCAGTATCGTAAGGCCGTCTGATGGTAATCCTT
>JARLHV010000148.1 GCA_031292055.1 Desulfosporosinus sp. | reverse complement strand
TAGTCAGTCTGCCAGTCTATTTTGTGTCATACTGCGTCGGCATATGCCCCTAATAGCCCCGCTATGAGGGGCACATGCCTCCTTGTCTGACGCAAACTATCCAAGGCATCATGACTTGTTATTTTCTTTCATATGCCTTATAGACCGTATGAAAAGTAACTAAGCGAAGACAATTTATCTAAACTTAAAGGGGTCAAGCTATTAATATCTGATGAAATTCTTGACAAGATCTACAGAATTCAACCATATATTTATCATAATATTTGCTAATGATATCAATGTAATTTGATCCCGGATTTTATACGAAACAAATCCAGGAAAAGTAGGGGGCAAGAGTATGAACGCAGACATTCGCTATTCCATAGTCACTCCCGTCTACAATGAAGAAGCTGTCATTGACCAAACTTACCGGCGATTGAAGACGGTGATGGATTCAACAAAGGAGTCTTACGAGTTAATTTTCGTGAATGATGGCAGCTGTGATCATACGACGACTATGATCAAAGGATTCAGAGATCAGGATGATGCAGTGAAACTCATAACATTTTCTCGTAACTTTGGCCATCAAATTGCAATTACAGCTGGGATGGACTATGCATCAGGTGCTGCGGTCGTTGTGATTGACGCCGATTTACAGGATCCACCTGAGCTGATTTTGGAGATGATAGCGAAGTGGAAAGAAGGATTTGACGTCGTTTACGCCAAACGAACGAAGCGGAAGGGAGAAACATTTTTCAAGAAGCAAACCGCCCGATTATTTTACCGAATTCTGAAGGCTTCCACGGATCTTGAGATCCCGACGGATACCGGCGATTTTCGCTTGCTGGACCAAAGGGTGTGCAATGAATTGAAACGGCTACCCGAGAAAAATCGTTACGTTCGCGGTTTGGTGAGTTGGGTGGGGTTCCGGCAAACTGCGCTTGAGTATGAAAGGGATGAACGACTGGCTGGAGAGACTAAGTATCCTCTGAAAAAGATGATCAAGCTAAGTTTAGATGGCCTTACTTCCTTTTCCTTTAAACCTATTAAAATGGCCAACTATGCAGGAGGCGTGCTTATCTTTTGCGGATTGATCTCCTTGGCGAGCATGTTACTTTTGAAACTATCTACCGCAGCCATGATCGCAGGGTGGAAGTTGGTTATGGCTATGCAACTGGTGTTGACCGGAATGCTCCTGACTATGATGGGGATTATTGGAGAGTATATCGGACGTATTTACGATGAAGCAAGAGATCGTCCCTTATATATCGTGAGTGAATGCTATGGAATGAAGAAAAAAGAACGGAAAGTAAAGCATGTTAGCTAATATAACAAAAAATCCCATTGAGTTTTTAAAGTTTTGCACGGTTGGCACAGTCAATACAGGTGTCGATTTAGCTATATTTGCGGTTCTCTCATCTTGGGGTTTTTCGCTACTAGTGGCACACAGTCTATCTTATGCCTGCGGCGGATTAAACAGTTTCCTCCTGAACAGAACATGGACCTTCAAGCAAGGCGGCTATACCTCGGGACAATTAACTAAATTCCTGTTGCTAAATTTTTTGACATTGATGATCACGTACGTCTTGATGGTTGGGGTTTACAATTACTTGGCTTGGCCAATGCTTATTAGTAAATTAGTAGCTATAGGAGGAGGCCTTGTGCTTAATTTTGTAGGAAGCCGTCTTTGGGTCTTTGCCTTAGTTTAATTATAAGGAGATTTCTAAGATATAGGAGATAAATTTGGCACATGAAGTCGATCATTGAAATAGGGCCGGAGTGGGAAGAGCTGCAACCTTATTTAATCGTGGATACTTCACTAAGGAGGTCGCAAATTGAAGGAAATAACAAAATCTAAAAGGGAAACCTTGTTATTATCATTAATTTTAATGCTATCGGCAGTATTGAATTTTGCAAATATAGGTATAGAAGGGTATGCGAATACTTTTTATGCTGCTGGTGTAAAAAGCATGATGATGAACATTAAAAATTTCTTCTTTGCATCCTTTGACCCCGCTGGATTTGTAACTATTGATAAACCACCTTTAGGTTTTTGGTTACAAACTATATCCGCAAAACTATTCGGTTTTAGCGGATGGAGCATAATTCTTCCCCAAGCATTTGCGGGAGTAATTTCAGTAGGGGTTATCTATTATCTTGTTAAAAGGTCTTTTGGCAGCTGCTCAGGACTGATTGCAGCCCTATGCCTTGCGGTAACTCCTATATTTGTAGCAGCAAGCAGAAATAATACAATCGATAATTTACTTGTTTTATCTTTATTGCTGGCATGTTGGGCTTTATTTATAGCAGCCGAAAAAGGAAATTTTAAATATCTGATGTTAAGTTTAGTCCTTGTGGGCATAGGTTTTAATATTAAAATGGTAGAAGCATATATGGTAGCTCCCGCTCTATATATAACCTACCTTCTTTCTTCCGCTCTACCTTTTAAAAAGAAAATTACCCATCTTGTTTTAGGTACAGTTGTTCTTTTAGCTGTATCACTATCTTGGGCTGTCATTACAGATTTAGTACCTGCAGGTGACAGACCTTTTATAGGCAGTAGTACTAATAATTCAGTTATGGAACTTATAATAGGTCACAATGGATTACAGAGAATTGGCATAGGTGGCAAAAATATAGGTAGAGGTCAAAGTCAGCAAGGGGCATTAAGAGATAGATCAAACATAACTAAGCCGCAGACGGGAACAGATCAAGTTCCTACCGCAACATATTTGGGACAATTTGGTAAAGTAGCGACTTCAAAACCTAGTATCCTGAGACTTTTTTCTAAGAATAATATGTCAGATCAAATAGGCTGGCTTTTACCACTTGCTCTCATTGGATTCGCTGTTGCAGCAATGGAGGAAAAATTCGGATTTCCATTTGATAATAAAAGAAAGTTATCCTTAGTATTATGGTCCATGTGGCTATTGCCTGAGTTTATATACTTTAGTTTTTCAAAGAATATTACTCACACCTACTATTTAACCACAATGGCACCCTCTATTGCAGCTTTAGTTGGAATTGGATTAACAGCTATGTGGAAGTTTTTCAAAGAAGGTGGGTGGAAGACATGGATTTTACCAACAGCATTTATTTTGAATGGGTTTGTTGAGATCCTTATTCTGTCTTATAACTATAGCACATCAACTGGCTATAAAATTTTAATTTTAATAACAGGGCTTGTGGGCATTGTGTTTTCAATGATTCTAGCTCTAGTCAATACCAGTAGAATTAGAAAAAATATTCCAGATCAAGGGAATACTGAAACCAATCAAGCTATACAAAATAATAGTAAAAATACTAAACTGAATGAAATACTAATTAGTATTTCCTTTATAGGACTTTTAATAGCTCCTATAGTTTGGTCATTTACCCCTATGTTTCACCAAATGAATGGCCGTAGTCCTTCTGCTGGGTTGGAGCTTTTTTCAAACAAACAGAAAGAAAATTCAATGGTAACTGAAAACGCAAAGCTTATAAAATTTTTAGAAGCTAACCGAAAAAATGAAAAATATCTTGTTGAGGTTCCTTCAGCAATGACTTATGGTTCGGATTTAATACTTAAAACTGGTGAACCAGTATTGACGCTTGGAGGGTTTAGCGGATCAGATCCAATACTTACTGTAGACCAGTTTAAACAATTAGTTGCTGATGGAGCTATAAGATATGCTATGGTCAATGGAGGCACGAGTAGAGGAATGGGGTTGAGAGGAGCTATGGGAAATAACTCAAATAATGCTATTATGAGCTGGATTAAAGCAAATGGGAAGGTTGTCCCAGATAGTGAATGGAAGGACTCTACATCTTTAAAAATACAAACGGAAAATCAAGACTTCGGTGGGTTTGGTGGTAGAACAAATTCTACTGAACTATATGATTTAAAACCTAATTTTTAAAGGGGGCATTTAAACACCACTACTATCTCCGGCAAGGGGATGGTCGGGTGTTTGTTAACTTCTGAATGATATCTGGCTGGTACAAACATTGTTTGTATCAGCCTTTTTTATACTAGTCAGAAAGAATAAACTTGCGTTATATACTTTCTAAGCATAAGGGCAACTAGGCGGCCGCCTTCGCTGAGGCTTGGCGCCAGCCAAGTTTTCTTTAACTCCTGCACAATAATTACAAAGAAGAAAAGTCAAACAAAAATTAGGTTAACGATATAAAAAATAGATTATGACAATAATAATTTAATATAGACGAGGTTTTAATATAATGTTAGACTTTATTTAGAACTATAGTGCGATTGAAAAAAGGAGGACATAATATATGTTAGCGCAAAATCCTGCATTCAGAACTAGCCTATCCCTTCGCCACCAGTACCGGTTCCAAGTTGGAGACCGTGTCGAGACGTATAATCACTGCGAAGGAACTGTTGTTCGAGTTGATATTGATGAAAGTGGAGTGTCTATTATAGTGCGGTTTGAAACTCTACACGGCGAATTTGTATACGACCCTTACGAGCTAAGAGTAATTTAATGACTTAGTTATTTTCTTGGTGGATTGTTTGCTATAGATAAAGGAGCGGGTTTTTAACCCTTTTTGGAATAGCCGTCAGGTGGACTGCAATTGAGGCAGTATGTAGACGAGCAATGCAAGATTCGGACAGAATGCCTAATGGTTATTAACTGCAACTCGCATCTGAAACGTAATCGGATATGGACTTGTCTACGCTATCTTAGTGAACCCTGCTAAAAGTAAAATTTATAAAAATGAACCCACCGGGGCGTTTTGTGCGTTTCCGGTTTCTGTTTTGTAAAATTTACTAAATATAGAGGAATATCCTGTAACATGTAGAATGAAGAATGAAAGATAATATATAAGCAAGAAATTACCACAGCGCTAATGGGTCCTTTTATTTGCAGTATATTAAGGAACATGTTAAATTCAAGCATGAAAGCAGGATGCGCAGGCTAAAAGACTAAATTTGATCTGGGTGATCTGACATAAAGGAGAGTGTATGGAAATGGCAAATAAATGGAGTGCGAAGAAACTTATATTTGAAACACTAGAAATTCTAATATTCGCATTCATCCTATCATGGGGATTGCGAAGTACTGTTGTACAAGCAGTAACTATCCCGAGCGCATCGATGTTACCTACAATTCAGTTACAGGACAGGTTAGTAGTCGACATGTTATCTTATAAGTTGTCGGGAATTAACCGAGGGGATATTATAGTCTTTAACCCGCCTAAAAATGTTGATAATCCGACTGGTGACCCTTGGATTAAAAGAGTTATTGGTTTGCCGGGAGATACAGTACAAATAAAAGATGATAAAGTATTTGTTAATGGCAAAGCATTAACAGAATCCTATGAAATGGAAAAACCTAATTATTTATATGGTCCGTTGGAGATTCCAAAAGACTCGTATTTTGTATTAGGTGATAATCGTAATGATAGTGAGGATAGTCATTATTGGGGCGTATTACCAGGAGAAAATATAGTAGGAAGAGCCTTGTTTAGATACTGGCCACTCAAACATTTTGGATTGCTAGCAAAATAAGAACAAGAGTTGTAGGATCAGGATATTAGACAATAGCAATCATATATCCATAATATGCATTATCATATCCTCTTTTATGGCAATATACCTTTAATTAAGTAGGGTTAATTGATTGCTTGCATGCATGAGGTTTAGGGAGATTTGTGGGACGAGTGAGCACTCGAAAATGCAATGAGTCATGAACCGATAAATATAACCAAACTTTTACGAACTCTTAACACATTCAACAAATTAACTTTTTATATTTATGTTATATTTATTGTAACAGTTGGCAAGTTAACCGAATAAACTTAGCAAAGTAACTCGAAAAGGAGGCAGAGAGAGGAAAGTATGACAACACAAGAAAAGTGTATTATTGAAACTATTCTGAACGACGTAGGACTGGAACCTTTATACACCGTGGCTAATAATCGAGAGCCGAAAACTAAACCAGTAACAGTGATTAAAACAACACGTTAGAAGCGAATACTCAGGTAGTGAGTATTCGCTTCTTCGCTTCTATAGATCAAGCACGGACAGCTTATATTTCTATACATGTGTGAACCAATGAAACAATTGGAACTTTAAAAGGAATGTTCAGACTCATAAATGAGTAGTATTACCATACCTTAGTATTAATTAGGCTGGTGATTTTGTTATGAACGTAAAATTATTTAAGGTAGTAGTACTGAGTATCCTTTTATTGAGCTTAGGTTTAGGATGGCATTTCTTCTTGCGAAATCCTTTAGAAGAACACCCTCCCGGAAAAATAGTAGATAGCTATAAACGTGTTCCTGTTTATTATAACGGACCAGATTATAACAAAAGTAAATCGGAAAATTTTAGCCCCGATGGATATTATTTTGGTCTCGAATGGCAGTGTGTAGAATACGTAAAAAGATTTTACTATGTTTCAAAACATCATAAAATGCCGGATGTCTTTGGCAATGCCAAAGACTTTTATAACCCCTTAGTGCCCCAAGGAGGAATGAACTCACAAAGAGGATTAATACAGTACAGAAACGGTGGCAACGAAAAACCGGAACCGGATGATATTTTAGTTTTCACTAACGTGCCTTATGGACACGTAGCAATCGTGACCAAAGTGACAAGAAACTCCATCGAAGTCATACAGCAGAATGAAAAATACCCACGACAATTATTTACGCTTACGGTTAATAATAATCATTTCTTTGTCGGTACAAATCTGAAGCCTGTTGGTTGGCTTAGAAAACAATAATGAAGAGATACGCTTAGTTAAATGAGGTCCTATCGTTTCTCTAAAATAAGAAAATCATCTTCTTATGCCCTCAAAGGGCTTTCAATTTACAAATGAATAGTTATGTGAAGTGATTGAAGTTACTAAAAAAGCCACCCGTAGGTGGCTGTGCTGCTAAAATACCCTTCTTGCTCCAAAATACACTGATTTCCAGTAGGGGCCAATTGGGTAGATTGTTCCTAGTTATTGACAAAAAGCATCCGGTCGTTATCCAGTGCGTTTTTACTCTGTTGGGAAAACAACTCCATCAGGCGGGGAACCGTCATAGCTGCGCGCTCTTTTCCTGATATATCCAGAATTATTTTGCCACGGTCCAGCATAATGGTTCGGGATCCGTTTTTAAGCGCGGACTGGATATTGTGGGTGATCATCATCGTAGTGATACTTTCCTGACTGACTATTGTATTGGTGATGCGCATAATCTTTTCGGCAGACGCAGGGTCCAACGCCGCAGTATGTTCATCCAGCAATAAAAGCCGTGGGTTACCAATGGTAGCCATGAGCAGAGACAATGCCTGCCTCTGACCGCCGGAAAGAAGACCAACTTTAGTTTTCATGCGGTTTTCTAGTCCCATGTCCAGCTGGGCGATTTTTTGGCGGAAAACTTCCACGTCTTTGCGATGGACACCGATACGCAGGATGTTTTTGCTTTTGCGATTATAAGCAAGAGCCAGATTTTCCTCAATCGTCATGTCTGGGGCTGTACCCTTCATCGGATCTTGAAACAACCGGCCGATCATGGCTGCCCGTTTATGCTCAACCATGTAGCTGATATTATCTCCTTGCAGCAGGATCTTGCCCCGGTCCAGCCAGAAAGTGCCTCCGATAGCGTTAAACAAC
>JARLHV010000147.1 GCA_031292055.1 Desulfosporosinus sp. | reverse complement strand
ACTGTGTGGCTTCCTTTTTTGTAATCTACCATAGCAGCTGTCACCCCTTTAATATAGTTTAACAGACTGCTACTACTTGCTCCACGCTAGAAGCTGTCCCGACTGGAAGTCGGGGGTATTAAACCAGGCGCATTGAAAATCAACATCTTCAATTGACTTTCCTTTGCAAACTGTTTGGAATAATTTTGAATAATCCTCTTCGCGTAATTGATTAATTTCGAAAGTACTTTCTTTGTTACTGGAAAAAAATTGGCCTTTTTCCACAACAACTATTTGCTTGTATTTTTCCTTAATAATATTATTTAAGGAATTTCCAATTGCGTTATCCGAAAAGATAATGGCTATGCTTGTGGATTTTTCACAATTTGTGACACTTAAGTTTTCTTGGTTCCAGACAGGTTGGTAAAAAAACAACCCGCTACTTTCGTTCTGTTCGTTTGGCTTTGATTTCCCTAAAAAATTGCAGGGAACTGATTTTAAATTTAAGTCCTCTAAAGACAATACCAGTTTGCCCTCCGCATTATATACTTTGAGTTTAACTAAAATATCTTTACCATTTCTTTGTATATCTATTTTTTCTACTAAAACGAAACAGTTTTTCCTTAGATCCTCAGAAATACTAATGGATTTAATAAAATACGGTATCAAGAGGGTACTATCTTCCTTGAGATTGCCCTCTAGATATTCTACGGCAATTACTGATTGAATAATTCCGTCCAGCATTATGGAGCTCAACTTATTATCTGAATGATTCTCTTTAATTTCAATCAGATATTTTTCGCCCCTTCTCCAGATGTTTCTTATAACTCTTAAGGCCTCACCATATTGATAACCAATATTAAATAAAAACGGGTATAAACTTTGGATATCAATAATCTGTTGCCGTCTAAAAACATCAATATCCAATAATTGATTGAATAAGACTTCCGGTTGGAGTTTGAAATTTCCTTTACAAAGAACAGAATCATTCGATTTAATAAGAAAAGCATCATTTAACTCCAGCTCAAATTCGATGGTTTTTTGGTTTTCTACAACCCCTGGGTTTAAAATTACGACATTTTTTAAGGTATTCACTGCTGGATTTACGGACTGTTGTATACAATCCAAAGCAAATTCGATCATTGCAGCACCAGGAATGATGTTCTTCCCGGCTATTGAATGTGCCATTATCAGAACTTCATCATAGACAAATTGTTTGAGGAGTTTTATATTCGGCTGAGCAGTTAAGGCCATTGTTTCACTTTTTTCTCGCTTGGCTAGAGCAATATTCTGTGGCAGCCAATACTGTTTTCTATCAAAAACATAGACTGGCAGAGATACTTTATTAAATGTCTCTTCCGTACAGACTTTTTCCCATTTAATGTCTACTCCTTGCAGCCATAAGCTCAAAAGACAGTTGTCCAAGACACTATTTAAATCCCCTGTCAATTCCACTGAGATGGCTTTTTCCGCAGTCAGAACTGCAAATTGTCCAAGCTGTAAGTACCCTGTATTTTCGTTGCCCGGAAAATCGGTAGTACTTGTCTCGTACTCGGACTTGCTAAGCCATTCTTCATAATCATGGATTTCAAGGATTTCTTTATTTACTCCCCTCAATAGTTCATAACTTTTATTATTGTCAACATTTAATTGCCGCTGATTCAACGACCCAGCAATTGTGCTTATATCCGGTTTCTCTGTCCCAAGAAGTTCAACCAAATTTTCTTTGGAAATGACATTATCTACGACCAAATCTAAGAGTTCATAAAGTTCGTCCTGATTTTTTAGTCGTCGTTCATTTAAATTCCATTTCTGATTGAGCTTGCGCATTGATCTCATTAAAACAAGCATTAATAATAGCTTTTGTTTGCTAAAAATATAATTCATCTCCAGCAAGCAATCATCAAAAAGCATCTGGGAAACCTTTGTTGGCATTATCTCTGTAAATGATCCATCCCATTCTTCAACAGCTTTTTTAAAATTCATTTGTTGATTAAACAAGAGACGAGATTTTATGATATACTGGATAAAATCTTCTTTTTCAATAGAAATTTTCATGAGTAAAGTTTGTAGGTAGTCTGTGGTAAAGAAATACTGGGGAATAGTTTTTTGGGATACGTTATCATAAAAAGGCACCACTGGTCGCGAAAACTTTAATTCTTTGCTATTAGACTGGCCGCCTAACCTGGCAATGATCTCTTCAATTGTTAAAATTTTGCTAATTGCTAGCGCTACCCATAAACCTGACCCTTCATAAATAACTGAATTAATTTTAAATCCTAACTCAAGTAACGTCTTTACAAAAGCATAAACTATAAAAAACGAATACACTTTCTGGTTGGAATCACTCCAGGATTCGTTAAACATATCACCCCATAAGGAGCTGGATTCCAAATACGCCTTCATAATATACGCTTTGAACACACTGTTAGAATTATATAGTTCTTTAACATCATTAAACCCTTTTAACTCGCAATTTCCAATTTTCAACACCCATGCTTCGAGATCGTTTTTCGTAAATCTCTCAACCGTTTGGATTATTAATTCTTTCAGCTCTTCTTTACTGTTTATTCTATGCCCAAACCGATAGGGAAAGGCAGAGCGACTAAACATCAAAGTTCCGCATAGATCATGTAAATCACAGGCTTCAAATTCGTTGCTGAATGCAAATGATCTCCAGTCGACAAGCGACTTTTCAAGGCTCTTTGAAGTTTTGGCTGATAAAAGAAATATATCTGCTCCAATATCGTTCTTCCGTGCTGCCTTTTCTTTTTGCCCTGAATACTCTTCTAGTAAAACATGGGCATTTACTCCACCGAAACCAAAGGAACTTGCTCCTGCACGACGAGGAACATCTTTTTGTAGAGGTTCCCAATCAGTCAATTCCGTGGAGACAACAAAAGGTGTGTTCTCTATATCAATAATTGGATTTAAGCGCTTAATATTTAACGTCTGAGGTATTTTGCGATTGACGGTCATTAATATAGTCTTGATTATGCCTGCGATACCAGCCGCTGCCTCAAGGTGGCCGATATTGGACTTAACTGAACCAATTTTACAATACTGCATTTTGTCTGTATATCTCTGGAAAGCCTGTGTTAAGGCCTCAACTTCAATCGGATCCCCTAACGAAGTCCCTGTCCCATGTGCTTCGATATATCCTACAGTTTCCGGACTAAACCCCGCATCTTTATAGGCAGTCAAAATTAACTCTCTCTGGGCTTCTACTTTAGGGGCTGTTAGTGATCCCGAAAAGCCGGTATGATTAACAGCCGAGCCTTTAATGACCGCATAAATATGATTATTGTCCTTAACAGCGTCCTCGAGCCTTTGGAGCAGAAGTACTCCCACCCCTTCTCCCGGTACAAAGCCATTGGCACCTTCATCGAACGTTTTACACTTTCCTTCGGGACTTAGCATTCTCGATTTGGAAAATGAAATATATCTTCCGGGATGGAGCGCCAGACTAACTCCAGCAGCAAGTGCGTAATCGCTTTCTCCGGTTAACAACAATCTTTTCGCTTCATGTACAACTACCAAACCCGATGCACATGCCGCATCAATGGCAATACTCGTGCCAGTAAAGCCCAGCATGGACGATACTCTGTTAGGTATAATGCATTTATAATTTCCCAAACTGGTATAACTATCAGTATCTCCTTCCAGGGAAAATGCCCGATATCCATAGTCATTGGTTGAAACGGCTACATGAAATGAAGTAGTCTTTCGTTGTAAGTCACTTAATATAACACCTGAATCTTCAATGCAGTGCCATGCTTCTTCCATCACGAGTCGTTGTTGAGGGTCAATTACCCTTGCTTCCCGAGGAGAAATATTAAAAAAATGATTATCAAAGTAATCAACTTGGTCCAAACAACCACACCATTTACTAATACTGGTGTTTGGGTCAGAGATATTGGCCGAATAGAATTGCTTTACATCCCAGCGCTCTGCAATTATTTCTCTGATCGAATTAACACCCTGTTCCAAATTACTCCAGAATTCCCGGTAATTATTGGCATCCGGAAAACGACACGCCATTCCGATAACGGCAATATCTGTTCGATTGACGGATAGGTCTTTTGGCTTAAGAATAGATTCTTTCGAATTTGGGGTAGTTTTACTGGAATCATTTTTTTCCTTTACTAACATGTTACTACTCCTTTATTACAAGCTTTTACCAAAGGTTGTCACCGATAAGAATAGTTAATAATTCGGAAAAGATTGTCCACACCATGTGAGACCTGTAGAGAGAACTAGCAACCAAGTAGAAACGAAGTAAAAAGAAGTAAAACGAAATAACTTTTATTAATGCTTAAATACTTGCAGTAAGAGCAAGCCGACAGAAATTATGCCAAATATTACTGACGAAATGCCTATTGCTATATGAAAACGTAGTGATTCTGGATCAGTTGACTGAGTAGACTTCATCCATAGGCCACAGGTCATTGTAAATAATAAAAGTAACGCTGTCACAATTCCAATCACTGAATACAGAATTTTCATTTTAAAACCCTCACTTTTTAAATATTTGGGGATCATTAAACAGAGTCCATCTCTACTCAATTCTTTGCAATACTAGGGAAGTATTTATACCTCCAAAACCAAAGGAATTACTTAAGGCAATTTGGATATCGGCTTGGCTTAGTTCCTTACCACAAAACTTAAAATCATACTCGATGGGATTGTCTAAATTAATATTAGGATGAACAAATCCTTCATTCATTTGAATTATCGTTGCAATGGCCTCAATTACTCCGGCAGAGTAAAGACAATGCCCCGTAAAGCCTTTGGTAGCGTTAATCCATATGTCTGATGTTTTTCGTTTAAACACCTTACGGATGGCTTTTAACTCTGTTTCATCACCTTTTGGAGACGATGTTCCATGAGTGTTGATGTAGCTTACGTCGATGGCGTTAATTTGGGCTTGGCTCAACGCTATTTCCATCGCTCTAATTTCTCCTGCCTCATTTGGATCCGACAGTCGATTTCCATCAAGAACCAATGCCCCCCCTGAAATTTCTGCCAACTTGGCAATCCCTCGGGCAGTTGCAGACTTGAGCGATTCTAAGATTAAACAACCACTGGCTTGGCCGTAAATAAATCCCTCATGGTCCATGTCAAACGGTCGGCAAGCCTTTTCCGGCTCATTGCTGAAACGTTTCCCACCCATGGCACCAATATTGTAAAACCCTTGTAATTCCATGGGAGATAAATGGGCCATTGAGCCAATAACCATGCAGGCATCAACTAATCCCAATTGAATCAGTTGAAACCCTTTTAAAATTCCAATATTACCACTAGCAGACGCTCCTCCAACCGTGAACCCTTCCCCACGAATCTTAAAAATCTCACTTATAGTTCCAACTTGATCTGTATCCAAATAATGGAGCGCATAGGTCGGTGATAGATACTCCGGCGTTTGCTTAAATTTTTCATATAATCCGTACTGATAGTGTTCCGTTAGATTATTTCCGGCGATAATAATTCCCACTCGGTCTGGAGCAAGTGAGTTTTTAAAAAGCTCTGCTCGAGACCATGCTTCTGTTGCCGCAGAGATCGAGCCTTGAACCGCAAAAGGGGCACGCCTGGCGCATTGTCTAACTTCGTTAGTAAATCCTGGCGGTATCCCGGAATACTCTGCGCAACCTTCTAAGTAAGAGTCAAAAGAAATATCATGGATTTCAGCTGCAATACTAACCGAAATGGGTGGATCAAAAGAGTTACGAATGCGGCCTATTCCGCTCCGACCCACTTTCAATGAGTCTGTAAATTCATTTATGTTTTTGCCAATGGAACTAATAGCCCCCATACCACTCACAACGACACGTTCTTTCATTTTGCTCTCCTTGTTCACTCTAGGCGCTTGCCTTTTCATATAAAATATCTACCAACCCTTGAATGTTATTAACTTTAGCCAATTCCACCAATGGAATTTTTACTCCCAGGCGCTCCATAGACTTGATAATAATATCCATTCGGTCGATAGAGTTGGCTCCCAGATCTTGTAAGCTTACTGAGATTACGATTTGGTTCGTTGAAATCTCCGGTAAGATTTCAACAATACTGCTTTTGATAACTTGGAAAACATTTTCTTTGAGCATTTTAAATTCCTCCTTTCTTAAAATTTTTACGTCGATTTTCAGACCTTTGGATTGATTGGATTAGTCTGGATCATCATAACATAGCATTGTAAATATCAGATTATGGAAGGATAAAGCTTTGGTAAAAAAGATTTATCTTTCCAGCTTTTATATCATTTGAGATATAAACCAAAAATCCCCATCTTGCAAATAAGATGAGGACTTAACTGAATCATGCTGCGGCCAGCATTATTCAAATTCCGGCTCGGGTTGAATATAAGTATTTACAACAGCTTTTTTCCACCTACCAGAGAAATAGTAGATTAAGCTTATAGTCATTACAACCGCGTAGCTTATCACAATAGCTACCCAGATTCCTATAATACCCATTGACGTTTTTGATAAAATCGCTGCCAACGGAACTCTTATAACCCATAAAGAAAAAAGTGAGATTATCATGGTTTTTATTGTATGACCTGCTCCATTGATAATTCCGTTTGCGACATACATTATAGCGTATAATATATAAGAACCACCAACAATCCTTAAATATGTAACTCCTATATCAAAACCTGCAGAATTCTTAGTAAATCCCATGGCTGAAAGAATAACTCCGGGAAAGCTTACAGCTAAAACTGAAATTAGAACAGTTATTACGGAAGTATAAATAACGCCCCATTTAAACACTTCCTTAATCCTTTCGGGCTTATTAGCACCCAGATTTTGCGCTGTTAGAGCAGCTACAGCAATATTAAGTGAAAAAGCGGGTATGACAGCAATTTGCTCAACCCTCAGTGCCGCACCGAATGCATCAATCGCCGATGGGCCAAATGAATTTACGAAATATGTAATAAAAATCGTACCAATAGCAACTAAAGATTGTTGAACAACTGAAGGCATACCGATTTTGAATATTAATAAACTTAACTGCTTATCGAATATAAATTTTCTCGGATCAACTGTAACTAAGTGATCTTTATGATTTAAATAAATGAGGGCCAGCAGCACGGCAGTGCCCTGAGCAATAAGTGAAGCATAAGCAGCTCCGTTTAATCCCAGTTTGGGGAAGGGACCAACTCCAATAATAAGCAGGGGGTCCAAAATCGCATTTAAAGCAATACTTATAACCATAAATACCATCGGAGTAACAGTATCACCAATTCCTCTGAGCATGGAAATTATTAAAAAGGCAAAAAACATAAACGGAAATCCTGCTATGCTTATTTTTAGATATCCTGAGGCCATTGCGAAAATATCGATAGGTGTGCCAACTAGTTTTAAAAAGTGATCACTGAAAATGATTCCTAAGGCAGTTAAAACGGTGCCAAGCATTAAGGTAATCGTAATGGAATTATTAACAACCCTTTCAACCATCTCGTAATTTTCGGCTCCATAATGTTGTGAAACTAAAATTGAGATTGCTAAAGTCAGGCCCGAAATTATAGCAAACATGATTAATACGATGGGAATACTGACTGCTATAGCTCCAACCCCATTTTCGCCAACAATGTTTCCAACCCAAATAGTATTTATCAAGCTATAACCCGTGTAAATCAAGTTACCGATTAGCATTGGCACTGAAAATATCAGTAAATGTCGCGGTATACTCCCAACAGTTAAATTATTGCCAAACTTTTCACTCATCGTTTTCCCCTCCAATCCTATAAAACCGAACTTTCTGATCATCCCTTACCTTCTACCTTGATTTCCGTGAAAAATTATACCTACATTAACAAACCCTGATTTTACAGGCATTTTGGTGAATATAACGGACCAAATTGTGCAGTTGAATCGGAAAGTCAGTGCGGTTGTCACGGAAAATGAGTGCATATAGAACGGAAGCCAGTGCAGGGGTTGCGTAAGTACCATAGCGCCTGCGGCGCAGAGTTTATCGCTTGGTT
>JARLHV010000146.1 GCA_031292055.1 Desulfosporosinus sp. | reverse complement strand
CTCCAATGATGATAAGCGCTCTGGCCTCTTTCATGGTGAAAATATCTTTGAACTGACCGAAGGTATTGAAACTCTTGATCGAAAAATGGGTTGATCGTTTTTCAGGAGACAGTGATTCCGGCAGAAAGAAATAGGTACAAAGAACGGAGAGGAACATGATACCTGCCGTAACGAAAAACGGCAGCGTAATAGAAATGGTGCCAAGCGGACCTCCCAGGGCAGGCCCTATCATGCATCCTATTCTCATGGCAGCACCTATATAGCTAAACCATTTGGTGCGCTCCTGCGGCTCTGTGCTATCAGCAATGTAAGCAAACAACGTACTGATATTGCCTGCTGTTAGTCCATCAATTATGCGACCCAGAAAGAGCACTCACAGTGCCCCACCGATACCAAACAGAATATAGCCTATCACAGATCCGAGTAAACTAATGATTAAAATCTTTTTCCTACTGTAGCGATCGCTTAATGCCCAAAATATTGGCGCTGCCAAAAAAGTGCAAGCTGCAAAAACTGAGGCCAGCGCACTCATTCCTACAACTATTTGCGAAGCGGGCAAGTAGTTGCCAAGTAAAAATGGCAAGAGCGGGAACACCACCGTCATCCCGATTCCATTCATCAACACAATCCCCACAATAATCCACAAAAAATTTCTATGCATTTAAAATTCTCACCTCTCGAAAAAGATTAGTTATGTTTCCTTGGCAACATAACTAATCTACCGCCTTATTGTTTCCTTGTCAATAATAAAGTGGGGTTGTATCATACGCTGATGTTCCAGCGTTTTGATACAACCCCGTTATTCGAAATCATTTCGATTAGTTATCTCTAAACCTTGCTTCTTTATTTCTGCATCCAAATGTCTACTATACTTTTCCACGAAGCTAAGCATACTGTCAAATTGTTCCTCGGTTACCTGCTCAAATACGGCTTTATCTCGTTCTTGAAACTCTTTGTGCAGTTTCTCATGGACTATATAAATTAATTGTCCTTGTTCAGAAAGTCTGAAATAGATTTCTTTCTGGTTATCCGGTTTCTGGTAGCTTTCGATAATGCCTTTTTTTATGAGCTTCTTAGTTATTTTACTTAGAGCACCCCTGGTCATATAAAAGGACTCCGCAAGTTTTGTCACGTTGGAATCTACATTTCTTCCAATGTATTCGATGCAATGTACTTCAGAAGACTTATAACCCTTAAGACTGTCTTCCATCTTAAACTTATTAAGCGAAACTATCTTGTTATATAAGTCCCTGAAACCCAATATGACCAGTTCTTCTTTGTTCATGGCCTGTCCTCCCACCCCACCCATTGGTGCATTAACAATATTATATTTAATTTTTGTTTCTATTTCAACAATGTTAAGTAATTATGTTAAATTGCTTGAAGAAGTTCAAATGCCTGCAGCGAGCTATTGACAGGAGTCTTTAGAAAAGTTACAATTAATTCGATAGTTATCAAATCGTTATAGGATGAGTTTGGAGTTGGAATATGGACACGAAAAAAGCGGCAAAGATATTTAAGGCACTATCGAATCCCAATAGACTAGAATTGTATTTTAAAATCGCCCAGATGCATGAATCTAGTTTTCCAGCCGATTCGGAATGCTTTGTTACGGATATCATCAGTTCGTTGAATATTGGTGCTCCGACGATCTCACATCATATCAAAGAATTAGTAAATGCCGATTTAATTAGTACAGAGAAAAAAGGAAAATTTTTGATCTGCAAAGTAAATGAAGAGTTAATCGAGGAAGTGAGTAAGATATTATCATTAAAGCAGCAATAATTTAGGGCTGCTTTAAAATGCATAATGGTTCGATAGTTGTGAAACTGTAGAATGAATTCTATTCGACAAACGAACAATAAATTAATGGAGGTACATTATGAAAGTGTTTTATTTTACAGCTACTGGCAACAGTTTAGATGTTGCAAAAAGATTTGAAGGAGAAATTTATTCGATACCAAACGTCTTAAAGGGTGATCAATTTCATTTCGAAGACGAAAAGATAGGCCTAATATTTCCCTGTTACGGTTTTGCAGCTCCAAAGATTGTCCGGGAATTTATTGAGAAGATCACCCTTAAGAGCCCTTATATTTTTGTCATCATGACCTATGGAAACAAGTTGGCAGGCGGTGTCAATTGGTTTGTACGGTATGCTGAGGAAAATGATATTCATATTCAATATGCAGACGGTTTACTCATGATAGACAACTATTTACCACTTTTTAATATTGAAAAGCAAAAGATGAAAAAGAAATATACTGAAGAAAATTTGAGCCGTTTGTTAAATGACGTGAATCAAAAAAAGCGATATATCAGGAATGGGTCATTCACAGATTCAATGTTGACCAAAGCTATTCAGTATTTCGTCAAAAGAAATCCGAACTTTAATACCGATAAAGATTTTTCTGTCGGGAACGACTGTAATCAGTGTGGAACGTGTGTCAAGGTGTGCCCGCGTGACAATATAAAACTCGATGAACTTAAACCAGCATATGGGGGAAATTGCGAATTTTGTCTCGCGTGTATAAACCTTTGTCCGCAAAAAGCGATCCGATTAAAAAAAGAAAGTAATCCAAAGGCACGTTATATGAATGAGAATGTCACGATAAAAGAAATTATTACGGCAAACAATTAAACAACGGTTGGTTAGAAATTTACTGCTTGAAGAATTAGATAAACAAACGGGATGGAATAATTCACTTCCATTAGATTCATGAACTTGGTATAATATTCAAGAAACACGTCTGAAAAGGGTTGCTATTGGGTAGGAGCCCGGCTTGACGAGGATCCTACCTTGTTTTTCGTACTGCGCAAGGTGAAGCTGGATGACCTTATTTCAGATGCTACTTTTGCAGCCGATGCACTTTATCGAATGTTACATGGAGTATCTACATAAAGAAGGAATTGTATGATTGAATCAATATCACATTATTTTCTTTCCCAAATAGCGAAGGAAAGTTATTTTATTTGATAATAAATGAGGAGGACATCAAATGAGAAAATTCAAATGCTCAATCTGCGGTTATACATATGATGAAGACTCAGGATTGCTGGAAAAAGGCATTGCCCGTGGGACAAGATGGGAAGATATTCCTCAAGATTTTGTTTGTCCTATGTGCGGAGCACCCAAGACAGCCTTTGCGGAACTGAAAGAAACTAAGACTGTCCCTGCTCACACGATTCTGGAAGATGAACACGTTGAAAGTTTAAGAGAACTTACGCCAGGGGAACTCAGTGCATTGTGCTCCAACCTTGCCAAGGGGTGTGAAAAACAGCACCTGACCGAAGCAATAGATTCGTTTTATCAGCTTGCTGATTATTACAAAAGTAAAGTTCCGTCACATAGTTCCCGAAATTTTGAGGATATTGCTGAAGTTCTGAAGTATGATTTATCAGAGCGTTATTTAAAAGCAAATACCGTTGCGGCAGAAAAAGCCGACAGAGGTGCCTTAAGGGCACTAGTCTGGAGTGAAAAGGTAAGCAATATGGCTAACTTCCTCCTCGAGAGATATGCTAAAGAAGGCAATTCCATGCTTGAGAATACAAAACTTTATGTTTGTGAGATTTGTGGTTTTATTTATCTAGGTAATGACCTGCCAGAAATCTGTCCTGTCTGCAAGGTCCCAAATTTCAAAATTTCGCAAATAGGAAGGAGATAAGACTATGCCGGCAGTAAGAAACATAAGACTATGTGCAAAAGATTGTATGTGTCTTTATGTCTGTCCCACTGGAGCAACAAATACTGAAAATAGTATTATTGATGTGAATAAATGCCTAAAGGGGTGTAGAAAGTGTGTCGATGCATGTCCATCCGGAGCAATTTCGCTTCTTCCTGACCAATATCCTCCTCAGCAGCCAAAGTCGGAAAATGTGGTTAATGCATTGCACGTGTTAGCAAAAAGCAAAGTTGAGCAGGAAAGCATTGCTACTGACATTGCTAAATCATCCGTTGATCCAATCACTCGTCAATTTGCTGAAGCAATATCAAAATCCAATCGACTTATGGCTGAAGATTTGATCCGTGAGTCCGGTTACATGCTCCCACAGAGTGACGAGGTGAGAAGTTTGCTGGAATCCATGACCGAAGACCCGCTAAAAGGCTTCCCTGTGGAAGCGGTGGAAACGCTATTGAAGCAGCTTAATATCTTGAACTTAAACGATGAAACTAAAGGAGAGGTTACAATGAACATCAAAGGAACCAAAACAGAGAAAAACCTAGCAGCGGCCTTTGCAGGCGAATCTCAGGCAAGAAACAAATATACCTACTTTGCTTCGGTTGCCAAAAACGAAGGTTATGAGCAAATCGCTGCAATTTTTGAGGCAACTGCCAACAATGAAAAAGAACATGCAAAACTATGGTTTAAGGCTCTTGGTGAACTTGGAGATACAGCGGCCAATTTGCTTCATGCTGCCGAAGGCGAAAACTATGAGTGGACAGAAATGTACGAAGGTTTTGCTAGGGACGCAGATCAAGAAGGCTTTACCACTCTTGCAGCACAGTTCAGAATGGTTGCGAAAATTGAGAAAACCCACGAGGAACGGTATCGCGCGCTCCTTAACAATATAGAAATGCAAAAGGTCTTTGAAAAAGGCGATGAAAGCATCTGGGAATGCCGAAACTGCGGACATCTTATAATGGGTAAAAAAGCCCCCAAGCTTTGCCCGGTTTGCGCGCATCCCCAAAGCTTCTTCGAAGTGAGAAACGAAAATTACTAAGCCAATTGTGAAATTAACTTTGGGCTTAAAATTTTATGAACAAATATTGAAAGCGTTGGTTGAGAAGATAGAAATTCTCAACCAACGCTTTTTTTTACTATCAGAAAGTATAAACTTCCGTTATATACTGCAAGAAGGGCTAATACGTGCGAAGACAGTGTCTTCGAGCGCCAGCCAAGTTTTCTTTATGATCTGAAGAAGTGGGATGATGAGGGATGAAATAGGCAAGTGAAAATATCTCAGGTGTTTTAAAAAGGCAAAATCTGATTTACTTTCAATTCAGGAAGTAGGATTGACTTCTTAAGTATATGGATGATAACAGCATAACGAATATAATAGTACATTGACAGTCGATATACTGCGCTGTATATTGTATTTATGGAGGTGAGATAATGGTCGATTACAAGATCTCCTCGGATTTACTCAGAGGGCATACTGATACGATTATCTTGAAATTATTGATGAGCGGTGATAAATATGGGTATGAAATATCGAAATTGATAGATTCGAACTCCCGTGGTGAGTACGAACTTAAGGAGGCTACTATGTATTCGAGCCTGAAGAGGCTAGATACTGATGGTAGTATCACTTCATATTGGGGGGATGAGACCCAGGGTGGCAGGCGGAAGTACTATAAGATTACCGAAAAGGGGAAAGAGACATATTTTCAAAATATAAAAAACTGGGAGTACGCTAAGCGTATACTCGATCAATTACTATAAGAGGAAGGTGCTTATAATAATAATGAATAAAAAATTAATCAACTATTTAGATGAAGTATTTTCACCCTATAGGGATTTGCAGTCGGTCAAAGAATTGAAAGAAGAGTTGTCTAATGATTTACAGGAAAAATTGAGCGATTTGAAGAATCAGGGTTACGAAGAAGAGGTTGCTTATAATATGACCATCGACTCAATCGGAGATATATCAGCGATTATAGAAAGTATCTCTGTGAAGAGCAGAGAACTACAGCAGATGGTAAGCCAGGATTTTTCAAATATTAATCTCCAAAAATCGGATTTTAAAGGGGTAAAAGTGCATGAGGGCAAGTTTAACGGCAGCGCCCTGAAAGAATCAGACTTCAGCAACTCAGATTTAAGTAAGAGCACCTTTAAAGGCACTGATTTACAGAATTCCGATTTTAAAAAGGTAACCATTCATGATGGATCCTTTAATGGTAGTGCCCTTAAAGGATCAGATTTTAGTGACTCAGATTTAACGAACACCTCCTTTAAAGGGTGTGATTTGACGAACGTAAGGTTTGAAGTGCTAATCTTACAAGAACAAAATTAACTTCGGTAGGTCTGAAAAATATGAGTTTTAAAAACTGTGTCTTAGATTATACGGATTTTACCTATTCGGATTTGTCGGGAGTATGTTTCGATAATCAAACGCTGATGGGGACTATTTTTAAGGGCACAGATTTATCAGGGACATCGTTTAAAAATGTCGTTTTTAGAGATGTATACTTTAAAAGCGCCTATGTAAAAAAAGCTATTTTTGACGGCGCTACAATGGACAAATTGATTTATGCTGTTTTAAAAGGCAGCAAAGCAAACCTAACTAACGTAACAGTAATTTAGGGGGTGAGAAAGCTGGAGTTGTAGAATACTGGATTGTCGAGCCAGAAGGCAAGCTTGTAAGTGTATTCTTATTGCAAAGCAACGATAGGTGTGGTAGGCCAGAAATCTACACAGATGAGGGAAAAATTACTGTATCAATATTTCCGGATTTAATTGTAGATCTGAGCGCGGTGTTTCCTTCTATATGAGATTTATACTCCGTTTACATTTCTGGTATAAGCTAAAATGATATAGTAGGAGGTGAAGTTTCCAATGGGGCGGATAATGATTGTTGATGACGATAATTATATTCGAGAACTTGTAAGCACGTTATTAATTAATGAAGGTTTCAGTATCTATGAGGCAACAGATGGCCGGGTTGCACTCCAAAAATTCAGCGAAGAAGTCCCGGACTTATGTATTATCGATATCATGATGCCAAACATGGATGGTTTTGAACTATGCCGCATTATCCGTCAAAACTATCAGGATATTCCTATTTTGATGCTAACCGCTGATGGGGAAATCAGTCAGAAGGTTAAAGGTTTCGAGCGAGGAATTGATGATTATCTGACAAAGCCCTTTGAGGCTCCTGAGCTGATTCTCAGAGTGAAGGCCTTGCTGCGGCGCTATAAGATTGTATCCGCACAGAGTGTACAAATCGGAACCTTAACCATTGATAAAAATAGCCATACCGTCTGCACAGATAACGAAAAGATGGACATCCCCATGAAGGAATTTGAACTATTGTTTAAGCTGGCAGGCACTCCGGGCAGGACGTTCCCTCGGGATCAATTGATCGAAGATATCTGGGGGTATGACTTTGAGGGGAATGAACGGACACTTGATGTCCATGTCAATCGGTTACGCGAGCGTTTCCCGACAGAACAATACTGGTTTAAAATAACGACAGTACGCGGGCTTGGTTATCGTTTGGAGGTCTTGACGTGAAAGACCTACGAATGATATTGGCTGGTGTTGCCCGTGCGCTGGCGGCTGGAATGATTAGTCTCTGTTTTTTAGTGGTTGGCTATGGGTTAGCAGATTTGCTTTTTTCCGCTACAGGCCGTCCAAGCCCACTCTGGGCCTATATTGTCTCTATCCTCTTCGGCTTGCTTGTGTTTGGAACCGTTAGCCTGATATATCTAATCGCTCATCGGGTATTCCATGGCAGGTTCAATCATCGCCAGATGGATTATATCAACCTCGTGACGAACGCCTTGAATAAAATCGCCCAGGGTGATTTTGGTGTAGTCATTCCAACAACTTATTTAAACACCCCGAGAACCGACTTTAATGGAATTTCGGAAAGTGTCAACAAGATGGCTAAAGAACTCGGCTCCATGGAGAAGTTGAGACAGGAGTTTATCTCCAATGTTTCCCACGAGCTACAATCCCCCCTTACTTCGATCAGTGGATTCGCGGCGCTTCTCAAAAACGAAGCACTTAGCGCGGAACTAAGAAGGCATTATGTCGAGGTGATCGAAACAGAAAGTCGGAGATTGTCCAAACTGAGTGATAATCTTCTCAAATTATCAGCGTTGGAATCAGAGCATGTTTTCTTTGCAGCGCATGAATTCAGGCTAGATAAGCAGATTGAAAGCGCCATATTGATGCTGGAGCCACAATGGCTGGAGAAAGGCATTAATCTTGACCTTTCCCTGGAAAAGCTCATGTTTACTGGAGATGAGGGATTGCTTTCGCAGGTGTGGATAAATCTTCTTCACAATGCTGTTAAGTTTACCCCAGCGGCTGGTAATATCACCGTTACACTGATCGAGAACGAAAATGCGGTAATCTGTAGCATTGCTGACAACGGCATTGGTATTTCAGAGACTGACCAGATCCATCTATTTGAGAGATTCTTTAAGGTGGATAAATCAAGAGATCGTTCGCTTGGTGGCAATGGTTTGGGTTTATCCTTAGTGAAAAAAATTGTGACAATGCACAAGGGACAGATACGCCTTAAAAGCGCTTTAGGCATGGGGACGGAGTTTATCATTACGTTGCCACGAATAGATGAAAATAGAGCAAAAACCAAGTAAAATTAAGTAAAAATGTGGTATAATTAGCATAATACAGTATAGAAAAGGGTGATATCCTAATGCAGAGGTTGCTGGAACGATTATGTGAAGAAAAAGAGATGAAGCTAAAGGGTGGTCTATATCATCAGACTCAGGTCAAACTCGCTTTCAATTCGAACCGGATCGAAGGTAGCCGCCTGTCCGAGGATCAGACCCGATACATTTATGAGACAAACACAGTCAATATGGAACCGGATGAAGCGGCAAATGTTGACGATATCATTGAAACGGTCAATCATTTTTCCTGCTTTGATTATATGCTTACCCATGCGGACGAGGAACTGACAGAGGATATGATTAAGGAATTCCACCGGCTTCTAAAAAGAAATACTTCCGATGAACGCAAAGAGTGGTTTCGTGTCGGAGACTACAAAGCCAGACCGAACGTAGTCGGTGATATAAAAACAACTGCTCCCTCAAAGGTGGCCGGAGAAATTCAAAAACTGCTTGCCGATTACCATCAAAAAAAAGATATTAAAGTTGAAGATATCGTGGACTTCTATTTCAGGTTCGAAAGCATCCATCCTTTTCAGGACGGCAACGGCCGAGTAGGGCGTATCATTATGTTTAAAGGATGCCTTAAAAATGATATCCTCCCTTTTATCATTAACCATGAACATAAGCTGTTTTACTACCGCGGTCTGAAGGAATACAAATCTGAAAAGGGATTTCTCAAGGATACTTGTCTATCATCGCAGGACCAATACGAAGTAATGGTTTCGTACTTTTTTCCAGACCTAAGCAATCCAGTTCTGAAATGACAGGGATGATGACAGGGGACGGTTCTTTGACACAAGATAAGAGAAGTGACACAAGATAAAAAGTAGGGTAAAATATGGACAAAAGATAATAATTTAAGCGGTGAGAGGAAATGCCAAGAAGTGCCAAGAAGTGCAAGACAAAGAAGCAACAGCAGAGTATATCACATTATGTTTCGTGGTAACGAACTGAGAGATATTTTTATTGATGATGAGGACAGAAATAAATTCTTATCCACATTTAAAGAAAAGTCAGAGTGTGAGAATTTTTCTGTTTACGCCTATTGCCTCATGGATAATCACGTACATTTTCTTCTTTCAGGTGAACATGAGAAATTAGGAAAGCTGGTCAAAAGGATCAATACAAGTTATGTCTATTATTTTAATAAGAAATATGAAAGAATAGGACATCTGTTTCATGACAGGTTTAAAAGCCAACCTGTTGAAACAGATGCCTATTTGCTTGAAGCCATAAGATATATACACAATAACCCAGTTAAAGCTGGAATT
>JARLHV010000145.1 GCA_031292055.1 Desulfosporosinus sp. | reverse complement strand
TGCTCCTGTTGGCCCTGTTGCTCCTGTTAGTCCTGTTAGTCCTGTTGCTCCTGTTGGCCCTGTTGCTCCTGTTGGCCCTGTTGCTCCTGTTAGTCCTGTTAGTCCTGTTGCTCCTGTTGGCCCTGTTGCTCCTGTTGGCCCTGTTGCTCCTGTTAGTCCTGTTAGTCCTGTTGCTCCTGTTGCTTGAACTTCCTTTGCATCGTTTACTTCTGTCGCACTGCCCACTCCGGTTAATCCTATAGGTCCTATCACTTCGGTAGACCAGACCGACTCGATAAGTCCAGTAACATTGTTGACTTCCATAGGTAGTACGCGATAAGTAGTAGCAGATTTTCCTGCTGAGTTTATTCCCCAAACAGAAACTTCAACAGTTTGCGAGCTTGAAAAAACTTGAAATTCAAATTCATCATATTGAACATAGTATTGGCGCAAAGCTAAATTTTCAGCATCAATGTAAAACATATCCGAAACATACTCTTCTTTAGTCGTTCCATTCATGCGAAAGCCTTTAATTTCAATACTAACGGCAGTAGGATCACCATTTGAGATTTTAACTCCTAAAGTAACGCTCGGTCTATTAGGAATAGAGACCGCTTTAATAGGCACAATGCATGTTGGTGCCATATCAGTCGCAAGTGTAAAAATATTTTCTACCAATCCTGTAGTTAATTGCAGCACATCAATCACTCCACATTGATATGAACTAAAATTATTTCAGCTCATATTATTCGTTGTCATTTCTTATTCATTAGTTCATCGATGAGTTCCATATTTTTATAATATTTTGTCTTTCGCTTGATAGTCAGTACGATTTCATCAAAAAATAAAACCAAGCAGAGACTTCTAACACGTTAGAAGTCTCTGCTTGGGCGGAAGTCACCTTTCTTCTGTCAGGCTTAATTTAACCACTCGGGAAAAAGCCGTTTAGCGCGTTCTCTAACAATCACAGAACAGGCTTCGTCTGGGTTTTGACTCATATTTTCACCGTGCCAACGATAAGCTAACAAGTGTTCCATCAGAAATCCGCAACCAAAATGACGGAGAAGACGGAACCACAAGTCATAATCATGAGCTTGAGGCAGATTTTCGTCAAAATTCCCTATTTTCTTTAAAGCAGCACTGTTCATCATCACGGAAGATCCGTTAATAAAACAGCCCTCCATTAATTTCGTTACCATCTCCTGCTTATCGGGAAAATAAGCAGAATTCACATCATATTGCTTTTTGCCATTGGCATCAATAACCACAAAGCTCGTGTAGCTAAAACCCAAACTCGGATCACCTTCCATTAATTCAACCTGTTTAGATACTTTTTCTCCTAAAAACATGTCATCGGCACTCAACCAGCAAATATACTTACCCGTTGCCAAAGACAGTCCCAGATTTAAGGCACTGGGTGTTCCTCCATTTTCTTTATAAATATAGTTAATCATTGAACGATAGGGCTTCACTCGTTCAGCTGTTCCATCAGTGGAACCATCATCAATTACTAATATCTCAAGATTTGCATAACTCTGGTTCATTATACTATCGAGCGCCTTTGGAAGATACTGGGCGTAATTGTACGCGGGAATAACGACACTAACTTTAGGCGTTAGCATTAACGACCCTCCTGATAAATCTTCTTCATCCATTCCACGGTTATGGGCAATCCTTCTTCTAAAATCACCGTAGGTTCATGTCCGAGATCAACTTTCGCTTTGCTGATATCTGGTCGTTTATTAACCGTATTATGCTTGTCTTCTGGAAGATATTTCACTAATTTCGGATCACCTTCCGTGTATTTGAGTATCAAATCACTTAAATCCTTGACGCTACGATATTCCGTTCCACCGAGGTTATAAACTTCACCGGGTTTAAAATTATTAAAGACGTTGGCTATTGTCGGAATTAAGTCATCAACATACATAAAGACACGGTGGTAACCTTCAAAAACCTCATAAGGTATACCCATTAACGCTCGATAAACAAAGAGGCAAACGACACTACGGTAAGAATGATAATATTCTCCTGGACCGTAGGCATTGAATAAACGCAATCTAACAATAGGGGATTGATATTTTTTTTCGAAATTCAAAATTTGGACTTCATTGACCCACTTAGTTAAAGCATAATCATTATGCTGAATAATGGTCTTTTTTAGAGGTAAGTCTTCTGTCAATAAGGGTTCTGCTGCTTCCCCGTAAATTTCGGAGGAACTTGTAAATATCAGCTTAAAACCTTTCTTCAATTGCCATTCTAAAATATTACGTGTTCCAATTACGTTGGTTTTCCAAAGCGTGTCATAATAATGTTCACCATTAATGCGACCAAATTCAGCCGCTAAAAGAAAGACACAATCGTAGTTTTGCTCGAAAACACGTTCCAATTGGCGATATTCAGAAATATCTGCCCTAATATATTTATCCCCAAGATGATGTTGTAAATCGACTTCCCAAACCTCATGTCCCCGTTTCTGCAGTACTTCTACTAATCGCGAGCCGAGAGTTCCCTTACTACCGATTACCAATAATTTGGCCATCATATCTGCTCCTTTTTTCAGTAATTTTTCATTTGAGGTTTAAGGCCTTTTGTCGATCTATCGCTATCCTATTCATTTCAGCATCCTGTCTCCCGCCCCTCTGATCAATCTCATCATTGGGGCTAAAACCTGCTCCACTAAGCTCATCTGAAGTAAATAAGGGATCTTCCACCCAGACAGTATTTCCGGCCGCTTCTAAGTCTCTGACCAAATCAACCCCTCTGCTATGCTTAAGATCCTTAACCCCAGCTTTATAGCTTAACCCTCTGATTAAGACCTGCTTACCGCTACCCACCTGGTGCACAATCCTATCACGGTAGTCTCTATCTGCCTGTTCTGCCCCTGCCATTAAAGTTGAGTCGCAAACAGTTTGTAAGAACTTCATGTCCTTGGGCAGGCACTCGCCACCAATACCCCAGTCGGTAGCTAGAAGTTCGACATTATTTTTACTATTTACTGCTAGTCTCAGTTCATCATAATCTATTCCTTGGTCAGCACAATAACCGTAAATTTCCTGTGCGAAAGCTATATCAACGTAACGTTTTACATTCTCAACTACCTTCGACAACTCCGACACCCGGACATCGCTAACTTCGACTAGAAGGGGGACCAGCGGAGCATAAAACTGACGCCCCTTTTCTAGACAGGCTTTTGTAAAGGCTCCCATCACCCGTGGAGTATCACAAACTGTTTTATCAACCCCAAACATTACCCTATGGGGTACATGGATTAAAAAAAGATCCGTTCCTAAATTAAAACCTTTTCCCTCTAAAAATTCACGCACACGACTCATTGTTCCTGGAGGTAAAGTGGATTCAATGGAAATTAAAGCACCCGGGCAGATCAACATTTTTTCTAAAGCCGAAAATAAATTTTGTCCTTGATTACCAGTGGAAGGAGCCATTAACCAAACATCAATCTTTGTTAACGCCCGATAATCTGCAGTCACCCTATAACCCTGACCCCGTAATTCTTTGACCCTGCTCTCATTCACATCCACCCCAATGATCTCACCTGGAAATTTATTGCAGAGGTAAGTGAAAAGATTAAAGCCAATATTACCCAAACCAACGACACAAATTTTCATTTTTGGATTCATCCTCCCCCAATCTCATCACTATAAAGTATGGCAGTCCACCTAATATTGACACAATATCACTATTTTCCTGCAAAAATAGAGTAAGTATAATACAGCCTTATTACCACTTTCATGGCGGGTGTAACATATACTGAAAAGACAATAATTTAGGAGGACCAAAGTATGAAGCTAGTTATTCCCGTACTAAGTTTGGAAACCGGAGGAACACGTTTTATTTATCAGTTAGCTAATGAACTGGTGGATAAAGGACACAACGTCGAAATCGTATTACCTGAAAATGCCGCAGTGGCTTGGCCTCTGCGAGCACAAATTACCCGGGTCAAAGAACTTACCCCAGCTACAATACCGCCTGGGGATTTCCTTCTGCCAAATTTCTATCCCACTGTTTTTCCAGCTTGGGAATCCAAAAAAGGCCGAGTCGTTAGACTTAGCCTTGGGTATGAACCTTTATGGGTTAAGGAAACAGAAAAAGCCCTTGCTTCTTACCTTATTGATGCTCCGATCATTTCTCTATCTGAATGGCATCGTCAATTAATTTTAGAAAATACTGGTCGAAACAGCACGGTGATACCTGGTGGGGTTGACTCTACGGTTTTTCGTCCTTCCCCCAAAAAATCTCTCTCTACTGGACGCCTTACTCTTGCCTATATCCTCCGTTCGAAGGAACATGGGTATACCTGGAAAGGAAGCGAAGACTTTTGGGAAGCCTGCCGCCAACTAACTCAGTTGGTTCCTAACTTTGACATCCAGGTTGCCGCTCCAGAGGGAGCAAATTACCAGGCATTCCGCCCCTATGAAATCGTGAAGACCACCTCCGACACTGAGATGGCCAAATTCTATGCGCAGGCTGACATTTTCGTGTCAACCTCCTATTTCGAATCATTTTCCATGCCATCTTTAGAAGCTATGGCTTGTGGTACAGCGGTCGTAACCACTGATAATGGCGGCAATCGCGATTACGCCAAAAACGGTGAGAACTGTTTACTTGTTCCTCCCAGCGATATCATACAACTCACTCAAACACTAGCTCATCTCTTAACCCAGCACAAAGTGCGGTGTCAGCTCGCCCAAACGGGTCTGCACTTCGCCCAGTCTTGGACCTGGCAGCACTCCGCCAATAAATTAGAAGCCTTACTCTTAAAGTTGTCCCACACCTAGATCCTCATTTCCACATGCCAACGAGTCTTCAAGATGTTTTGCACACTTTTTCTACCTTCCGGCTCTGACTCTGGCTTCTGAGCTCGGTTATAGATTACAATCCTTCCATGCTAATAGAGCATCTATTGGCTTAGCCTCCTTGCCATAAACTTGCAAGAAAGCTTGATTATTCTGATCATGAAACTTACTAAAGATAACAATATTGTACCCAAGGTTTTGAAAATCCTCTACCTCCCATCCTGATCGATGGCGTTGATAGCTTTCTCCACCCAAACCGTAATGATCAACATCTATCTGTTGAAAAAAACCCCGAGGTGTAAAGACAATCACTTTTTTGGCAGCGATGTTCTCCACTTGACGCAGGACATCCAAGGCAATCCCTTTTTCAAAATGTTCAATCACATCAATCAATGTTACGCTATCCAGGGAATTTGGCAAGAAGAGTTCGCTTATGCGCTCTGCCTTGAAATTAAGTTTGATAAACTGCTCACCAGAGTTAGCATTCTCTAAATATGGTCGATGAGCATCAACACCAATTTTTATAGGGCAACAAAATTCCTTAAGAGTAACGCCTACACCGCAACCAACATCCAGGACCGTACTGGAATTTACCAGGAGTGCATTAATTGTAGCTAGGAAATCTTTATGGTCTACGACTTTAACTGTCACTGGCGAACATCCTTCCGATGTTAATTTATTAATATGTTATGCAAAATTTTTATTTAAGTGCCTTCTAACGCACAAATCTCCCAACTGAACGCATAATATGTAGTACCGTAAACAAAAGGGAGGACAAACCATTGAAGATTGTGTTTCCTGTTCTTAGTCTAGAAATGGGCGGAGGTGCCCGTTTTATTTATCATCTAGCTAATGCCCTTTTAGATAAAGGGCATGATGTTGAAGTCGTTATGCCCGAAAAAGGACTCCAAGTCTGGCCTTTGCGCGCCAAACTAAGCCGAGTGAAAGAACTTACCCCTTCCTCCATTCCTTCAGCCGATTTTATACTGCCCAATTTCTATCTGACGGTTAAGCCGGCCTGGGAATCTCAAAAAGGCCGGGTAGTGCGCCTCAGTCTTGGATATGAACCCCTCTGGGTCCCCGATTCAAAAGCAGCCAAACAAACCTATCTGATCGGTGCTCCAATCATGTCAATATCGGGGTGGCACCGGCAACTCCTACGTCAAGAAACCGGCCTAGAAAGCAGGGTCATCTCTGGTGGAGTCAACACTTCGGTTTTTCATCCTCATCCTAAACGGTCTGAGCAAACAGGCTGCAAGAACATTTTTTACATCATGCGCGACCCTGCTTCTGGGTATACCTGGAAAGGAGGTGCAGACTTTTTAAAAGCTGTAACCCGTTTAAAGGATACTGTTAATTTTGAGCTAACTGTTTCAATGCCAGAGAACGCCCCTTTTACAAGCCCTGTACCTTATCGGCTTATGACTTCAACTACGGATCTAGAACTCGCCCAGATCTATGCAGAAGCTGACCTCTTTGTCTACACCTCTTACTTTGAAGCGTTTGGCTTACCTCCCCTCGAAGCAATGGCTTGCGGTACGGCAGTAGTGACCACCGATTGTGGTGGAAATCGTGATTATGCTAGGCATGGCGAAAACTGTTTGTTAGTTCCACCAAGTGACATTGATCTGCTAAGCGCAGCGATCTATCGCCTATTGACACAGGATACCGAACGTCAGCGTCTGGCCTCCTCAAGCCATCTTTTTGCTCAAGCCTGGTCATGGCAACGCACCGCAGATCAAGTAGAGGCTTTCTTGCTGAGCCTTAGATAGTACCAAAAAGCAGTAAGGACTACTATTATCGTAAGTCTTTACTGCTTTAAACTTGAGGAGCATTCAGGAAGATTTTAATCATACTTCCAATCATTATTTCTTATTCATTAGTTCCTCAAGTAATTTCATATTGTTAATAATGTTTTTTAAGTACTTGTTCTCTATTGACCAGTTAATTGTATCGTCATTGGTGATTCTATTATTTGTATATGAAATATTTTTGGATTTACCCTTATACAATTTAGATCAAAGAACAAATTATTAGAGGTAAAGATATGCATAAAATTCGCAAAGCAGTTATTCCAGCTGCAGGACTTGGTACGCGTTTTTTGCCAGCAACAAAGGCTCAGCCTAAGGAAATGTTACCAATTGTGGATAAACCTACAATCCAGTTCATTGTTGAAGAAGCTGTTCAATCGGGGATTGAAGACATTATAATCGTGACCGGTCGTAATAAACGGGCCATTGAAGACCATTTTGACCGTTCAATCGAACTGGAGATGTTCTTGAAAAATACCAAAAAGGAAGAGCTTTTGGATGTGGTTCAAGATATTTCGCGGATGGCGAATATTTTTTATGTTCGTCAAAAAGAGGCTCTAGGGTTAGGTCATGCCATCTATTGCGCAAGTAAGTTCATAGGAGATGAGCCTTTCGCAGTATTGCTGGGAGATGATGTCATTCACGCCAAAATACCTTGTTTGAAACAAATGATTACTATTTACGAACGTTATGGAACTAGTATTGTGGGGGTTCAGGAGGTCTCTTTGGAAAAGGTTTCGAGATATGGAATTGTGGATGGAGAGAAAATAGGCCCACGTATTTATAGGGCTCGGGATCTGATTGAAAAACCTCGTCCAGAAGATGCCCCAGCGACACGTTTAGCGATTATGGGGCGTTATATTTTAAATCCTAAGATTTTTGGAGTTTTAGAAAACCTTCAACCCGGTAAGGGCGGAGAAATACAACTAACTGACGGTTTGCGTGAACTTAGCAAGGTAGAGGAAATTATTGCCTTTGATTTTGAAGGACGCCGATATGATGTAGGCGACAAATTTGGTTTTATTCAAGCTACGATTGAATACGGCTTACGACATGATGATTTGTCTGACGAGTTAATTAACTATCTACATGAACTCATACAGGTAATACCACCCCGATTGTAACCTTATCAATAGAGAACACTGATATTAAAGCTATTGAACCAGCACCCTCAGATCATATGACGAGAAGATGCCTTAACCTCGTAACGTTTTTAAGTATAAAGAGATCCGTTGTTAGTAAAATAGCTAAGGCTTGTGCGTCAAAGCACAAGCCTTAGCTATTTTACTAACAATCATTGAGTATGACATCTTCCATGCTCAAACTATATCCCAACTTGCTGGTGTCCCTTTTGAAACATCTTGATTCAGCCGCTTGCCAATTAAAATATCAACATACTTTGGAGGTAGCCCCAAACCCGGTCTTATCGCCCTTAAATTGTCACGAGTCAATGTGTCCCCAGCTTTCATGTCCTCCACAATATACAGTGATCGTCTATATTGCAATGACGCTTTCTCTTTTTCAGTTGCGCCGTACGCCACTCTACCTAGGGCCTGCCAGGCATGTTCAGTTTCCTTAACCAATTGGCACATCTCGTAAGGTTCCATAGAGAAAGCTGAATCCACCCCTCCATCGGCTCTAGATAGGGTAAAATGCTTCTCAATTACCGTTGCCCCCAGAGCGACACTCGCTACCGCAACACCAAGTCCCATCGTATGGTCCGATAACCCTACCTCACAGTCAAACAGTTCCCGCATGTGGGGTATCGTTAAAATATTCGTGTTATCCGAAGTAGCGGGATAGGTGCTTGTGCACTTTAATAAAATGACCTCCGAACACCCACTCTCCCTCGCCACTCTAACCGTCTCATCCAGCTCGGCCACTGTTGCCATGCCTGTCGAAATAATCATTGGTTTCCCTGTAGACGCCACCTTGCGTATCAGAGGAAGATCCGTGTTCTCAAAGGATGCAATCTTATAACAAGGTACGTCCAAGGATTCTAGAAAATCAACTGCCGTCTCATCAAATGGGGTGCTAAAACCAATGAGTCCTAGCTCTTTACACCGCTCAAAAATCGGTTTATGCCATTCCCAAGGAGTATAGGCCTGCTGATAAAGTTTGTAGAGAGAGTTACCCTGCCAAAGGTTCTCAGAATCCTCGATATGGAACGCACCCTTGTCTAGATCCAAGGTCATGGTGTCTGCCGTATATGTTTGTAATTTCAAAGCATGAGCACCGGCCTTAGCAGCTGCTTCCACAATTGCCATAGCCCTCTCCAAAGACTGATTATGGTTGCCGGACATTTCCGCGATAATAATTGGTTTGTAACTCATTCCAATGGTTTTATCAACTATTGCAACTGACATCCAAATTCCTCCTAAGTACCATGATACAGAGCATACACAAGCTCTTACTTTAGCATGATTCTATACTTATCTTAGCGTAATCTAGGTTTCCCCTGCGCTCCAGCCATTCATCTCGTAAAATACCCAAGACTACAACATCATAATACTTGTTGCCTTTTTTTATATATTGCCTAAGAACTCCTTCAATTTGAGAGCCACATTTTTTATGAAGATTTATAGCGTTTTCGTTGAAATCTAACACCTCCGCCATTAATTTATTTAATGATAATTCAAGTAGTACATAATCATAAATGTTATACTCTAAAAGTCTACCTATACCCTTACCCCGTAATGATGTGTTTGCAATATAATGCCCCCACGAACACCTACTATTTTTAAAATCAATTTCTGTAAGATTTACAATCCCGATCTTAATGGTCTCATGCTCAATGATCCAGTGTTTACACATTGGATCTTTGTTGATGGAATGAAACCATTTTTTTTGCATATCCATGGTCAACTGTGGTTCGGTATACATATATTTTGTAACCTCAGACAGCATACGCCAATGCATAAGTGTCTCGAGATCTGTTTCTTCAATCGTAACCAGCTTAAGCATTTGTTCAGACTCCTTCTTTTTAGCAGTCTTTCTGTTGGTCTTGATCCACTCTGCGCTGAAATACAGCTTTAAGCAACTGCGCTATACCTGATGCACCTGTACCCTTCACTAAGTTGAGAGCCTTTTTTTGCAAATGTATCAATTTACTGGTTCCCATAATAAACTCTTCCGCTACTTTACCTAACGAATCTTTAGTTACTTTCTCGTACCACCCTAGATTCCAGATCGCGCCCAACTCAGACACTGCCTGAGTTGTTTCCATTTGGTTCTCAGCTGTTACAGTTACGATGGAAGGAAGACCCAGAAAACATCTCTCCCACATGGTAGAGCCCCCCGCTCCAAAGGCAAGGTCAGCTTTGTTCATAAGTTCAGCTATATTTGAAACTTGACAATGATAATTGATGTTCGGCATCGAAGAGCAAATGTCCTTAATTCTTGCTTTGTTTGGATTAGACTGGCCGGTTACCACGTTAACCTCTAACTTGGAGCCGATGTAATTACTTAGTCCTGTTAGACACTTTTCAGTCTCGTTCGTCGTGTCAGATCCCCCATAAAACACAAGGATGTTGGAAACCTCGCCCGTCCTGGTTTTCATGCCTTGCCGTACTTTGTAAAATTCATCCCTTAACAAAAGATATTGGGGGCCAAGCAATAATAAGCAGCCCTTAGGAATCAATCCGTGATAGCGATCCGCCGCATTGTGATAATAATTCTGATCCAGCAAGACATCACAGTCATGATGCCGATTGGCCAAATCATCAATCACCATGATTTGGCATACTCCCCCCCTCAAACGCGACTGCCAATGACGATCAATACCATAATGATCTACGATTAACCAGTCAATCATTCTCCCATACTTCTTTAAAACTCCCATTGTCTGCTCAGCATCCGATTTCCACGTGGTTTCAATCCATGCCTGCTCAGGCCTTCTCAATGCCAGATCACAGGCTTCATCCCTGGGAAGAAGATGCACCTCAAAACCATGAATTCGAATATATTCAGATAGATTGCCGGGGAAATCCCGGCAGACAAAACTCACTTTCGCTCCCATTACCTTTAATCGTTCCGCTAACGTCAGGCAACGCATGATATGTCCGCTGCCGATGGATTGCGAGGCATCTGCACGGATAACTATTAACAATATCCTCAGCTCTTTTTCTCATATGATGATATATTTTGCCGTAACTTCTTCTGTTCAATTTGCGAATTTATCTCAAACCAGTTGGGATGAGCACTCATTAGAGCCAAGACATCTTCTAATTCAAAAAAGTGATTCATGGGATATTGTGTTTCTAAAATATGCTCTATAAGTTTAAAATCCTCTGGAGTGTCCACTGTCCACCGATGGTGGCTTTCATCTCGTTGAAAGGCAACATTTAATAAGCGAAATCTCTGGTTATTTTCGTAAATATACGGGGTGACGTGTTCACGGTATGGCTGCTCTTCTACTTCTAAATAAACCTTTTCTAAGAGACTGAACGGGAAGACCTCAGTATCCATACCTCTAGGAAACGTTCTATTCAGGCAATTTGAAACATAGTCACAGTTTTCCGCGTTCTCTAAATATGCACCTATAACATCGTCAACAACCGCCGGATCAATGAGCGGGCAATCTGATGTGATACGCACAACGACATCTAAATCATTTTCCTTCGCCGCACCGAAGTACCGGGAGAGCACATCCTCTTCTGATCCTCGAAAGACCTTAATACCCAACCTTTCAGCTAAATCCACAATCGGCTGATCCGTGTCATTCGTCGTTGTTGCGATGATAATATTGTCCGCGCGACGAACCCGCTGTAGCCGTTCTAACTCATACTCTAAAAGTGGTTTACCCATCACAGGCCTAAGCACTTTTCCCGGTAAACGTGTTGAAGTCATCCGAGCCTGAATGATAATCCCCACCCTTATCTTACAACTCATATTCAAAAAACTCCTCAGTTAATTTGAATGTCATATCTTCCAGACCCATATTCAAGATTGAAAATGTCAAAAATATTGTGAATGTAAACCCAAGCTGGTAAGCTTTAGACTCACATATGGAGCAGCATAAAATATATTAATTTTTCTCCAATAGAAACCAAGTTATATCACCTTGGGGAAAAGAAGGATCTCTATGATAGACAAAACCGTATCTGATTAAACGTAAATCCTTAAATTTATCGAGCATTTCACCAGCATAATCCCTTTTGAAAAGTTTTCCCTGATGTCCTCGATAAGAAACTTCTACTGGAACTGGGTTATAATATTCTGCAATACAAATATAACGATTACTTGTCTGATAAAGTTTATCGTATACATCTTGAAGACAATTTGGGTCTAAATGAATTAGGACACCTTTAATTAAAACAAAATCCCGCTTATATTCAGGTATGAAATCCAGTATTGATTGGTGATATACATTTATTTTTTCCCCTAGTTGTTGCAACTCTGATACTGCTTTTTGATTAATTTCGATAGCAGAGAGTTCAATTTTTGGAAGAAGACTTTTTACGGCTATCAAATTCAAACCGATATTAGCTCCAAATTCAATAACTGACTCAACATAATTAATACCATCAAGTATTTTAGAAAACATTGCTATATTACTAGCAATTAGTGTTTCATTCTCATTTCGCTTAATGTACTCGTCACCAAATTGGCCAGCCCAAAATATCTCCTGCTCAGTTTTGTATTTTTTCATATAAAATCCTCCATAAAAAACATTTTTATAACTTAAAAGATTAGGTGTGCACAGGAATATAGTGAACATTCACATTAATTCCTGCATTTCTTAATCCATCAAATACCGCTTTACGGGATTTAACCAGCTCGTCAAGTTTAAGCTGAATACTATACATAAAATGAATAAGCCCTATTCCATAAACTTGGTAGCAACAATAGCGTTTTCCGCCATCAAGCATGGTATTCCATCGATTATCGGATAAGCTAAGAGACTTTCTTCCGAAAAGTAAGCGTTATTCATTTGGATAAGATTTGTCTTTGTTAAAGGACAACATAGTGGATTCAAGGCTTCTGAATTAAACTCTTTTTTAATTATAATTAGCCCTGTTGGATTTAACGAATTGGACGATATTTCAAATAATCTGTGTTCGATAACATTGAATCCAAGTTCTAATGCCGTAGAAAATAGTTTTGTCACAGACCCGTGACTTAACATTCTTTCTTTAGCCTGGATAGAAGCAAATTCATATGAAGGTTCTAACAAAACTAAATACTTATTAGTTATACGATATAACTCAACTAAGGCATCTTTTTCTTTTCCACTGTTAGATTCAATTGAATGAGAAGTGTAAACTATATCAATCGAATTATCCTTTATTGGAGTGGAAAATAAGTTCCCTGTAAATAACTCGACATTTCTAATTCCTAATTCTTTGAGAAATTTATTAGCATATTTTATTCTGGACCAGGAAAGATCGAATCCATAGGCTTTATCAGGCTTGTTGTTTAAACATTGAAGCAATGGCCCTAATGTGGTTCCTTCCCCAACCCCAACTTCCAATAAAGTTTTATATTGACCTAAATTATCGATAATATTTGCAAGATAGGAAGAATATTTATCTCTAAATGATGGATCTTTCTTATAATCTTGGTAGTACGTTCCCGCCTGAAAATCATAACTTATCAATATATCCTCAATCGAATTAATATTGCTTTTGTCAAGTTCCTTTAAATATTTAATTATATTGGTATTTTCTGAGTATAAACTTTTAATTCTGCTCAATATCTTCTTGTGTTCCATATTAGGACCGCCTTTCAAATACTTTTTGATAAAATATTAATAAGCTACTGCCTCTCTTACCTTGTTAAGGACATAATCCTGATCTTCCTCAGTCAAACCATAATATAATGGCAGCGTTATCGCCCCCGCATAATACTTCTCTGCCTGTGGAAAGTCCCCTTCATGGAAACCCAGCTTTTGATAGTAAGGTTGAGTGTGAACAGGAATATAGTGAACATTCACATTAATTCCCGCACCTCTTAATTCATCGAATACTGCTTTACGGGATTTAACCAGCTCATCAAGTTTAAGTTGAATAACATACAAATGATACGCCGAATATACTTCAGGTCTTTGCCAGGGCAAAAGGAGCGGCAAATCTTTCAGCGCCTTATTATAACGCTCTGCTAACCTATTTCGTCTGGCCACAAATTTATCTAAGCGCAACATTTGACTAACTCCCAAGGCTGCTTGGATGTCAGTCATTCGATAATTATAGCCCAGTTCAATTTGTTGATAGTGCCATGGGCCATCAGAATTCCCCTGCATAAGGTCGTAATCACGGGTAATTCCATGGGAACGTAATCGGATAAGCCTCTCATATAGCTCTCTTCGATTTGTAAGAATCATTCCACCTTCGCCAGTCGTAATAATTTTAACGGGGTGATAACTGAAAACTGTCAATTCAGAGTATTTACAGGAACCCACTTTGGTGTCTTTATAACTTCCTCCTAAAGCGTGAGAAGCATCCTCAATAATTTTAAAGCCGTAAATCTTGGACAACTCAGCTATTCGTTCCATTTCACACGACTGTCCACTAAAATGAACAGGAATTAATACGTTAGGCAGCTCTCCGCTTCGCTTTGCAATCTCAAGCTTTTCTTCCAAGGCAGTAACACTCATGTTATAGGTCAAAGGATCGATATCTACAAAATCCACTTTTGCTCCACAATAGCGCCCACAATTGGCAGAGGCCACAAAAGTATTAGGTGTGGTCCACAGAACATCACTAAAACCCAAATCCAATGCTAAACAGCCAAGGTGTAATGCTGCGGTGGCGCTTGTTACTGCAACAGCGTACTTAACTCCACAATACTCAGCAACCACCCTTTCAAACTGCTCAATAGCAGGTCCTTGGGTTAACCAATCGGAATTCAATGTCTCTTGGACAGCTAATACATCGTCTTTACTAATATCTTGTCTCCCATAAGGGATTAGTTTCATGATTGTTCATTCATCTCCCTTAGCTGTTCGACGGTCAGAAACTCTAAGTTCGTTCCAGAATTGTATTCAAACCCTTGCTTTACGAGGAATCCCTTTTTTCCAGTAACATCGATCGAATAATCCACCGGATGAGCAAAGCTGATGGCAGGCTTTATTACATAATGGTTCTCAAATCCTAGTGTCAAATGAGAGTCATCTGCAGGAACCATAATCTCATGTAGCTTCTCTCCTGGTCTAATACCAATAACTTTGATAGGCATCCCTGGAGCAATGGCTTCAGCCAAGTCAGTTATTCTCATGGAAGGAATTTTGGGAATGAATACCTCCCCTCCATGCATCCTTTCGAAGTTGTTCAAAACAAAGTTAACTCCATCTTGTAGACTGATCCAAAACCTTGACATCCTCGGGTCGGTAATCGGGATTTCCTTTGCACCTTCCGCAATTAATTTCTTAAAAAATGGAACTACTGAACCACGCGAGCCTACAACGTTTCCATATCGAACAACAGAAAAACGCGTCAAATGTCCTCCTGTTATATTGTTTGCCGCAACAAATAACTTATCAGATACAAGTTTGGTAGCTCCATATAAATTGATGGGATTAGCAGCCTTATCTGTCGATAAAGCGATAACTTTCTCCACTTCATTTTCAATTGCAGCTTTAATAACATTTTGGGCTCCATAAATGTTTGTCTTTACACACTCCATTGGATTATATTCAGCCGCTGGGACTTGTTTCAGCGCAGCTGCATGGATAACATAATCCACTCCCCGCATTGCTTGACTGAGTCGTTCCGCATCTCTAACATCCCCAATAAAATAACGCATTTCTGAAGCGTTACACTTTTGTTGCATTTCGAATTGTTTAAGCTCATCTCGCGAGTATATAATGACCTTTTTAGGTTTATAGCGTTCAAAAATTGTTTCTACATACTGTTTACCGAATGAACCTGTTCCACCAGTAATTAATATTGATTTGTTATTAAACATCCGATCCAACGTTCCCCTCTTAACTGGCTTGAGTTCCCCACCTTAAGGTGGAGGGATTAATATACGTTATGCTTTCATCTCCCCAAGTGTGCGCTTATGGTTACTCTCTTGCTAATAATGTTATATCATCAAAGGGCTTGGGTCCTCGTCTCAAGTTATATACCAAACCCCCATGCCCCTGTGCGGGGCATAAACCATCATGAAAATTGCTGTTTTCTTACCAATACCAAAGAACGGAGAACCGTAAACGTCAAACGAGTCCTTAGCTGGTATTCCAGCTAAGGACTCGTTTGATGTTTACAATTAATAAAACACTCAGTCTATCTAGCTTTCTTTTGCTGTACATGCTGATTCATAGAACGCACCCCGACATTTCGCTGCAAATAGCGGGTAATATCATACAAATCAAAAGCAGGCTTTACAGGATGCAGCATTTCATAAATATTTTTGATTAAACGATAATCTTCTTCCGTATCAAGAGTTAAACGGTATTCTGGATGATGCAAAAAATGCGGAGCCTCCACATTAGATAAATAGTATCTTTCCGGATGCTCATAAAAATATAATGAAACATGTTCGCGCACAGCAGGATCATTGATTGTCTGTTCCACGTGCCGCAAATCCTTCGTCCGGAAAACCTCCACACTAAAGCCGAGTGGATAGGTATTGACCAAATTGTTTCCCACATAATCAATGTACGGATGCTCCAGCATATGATCGATGACTCGGTCAATCGTTTGACTATCGATAAGCGGACAATCACTGGTAATCTGGACAATAAAATCAGTGTCCTTCGCTTCTGCTGCCTCTACGGTCCGTAACAAAACGTCTTCTTCGCTGCCCCGGTAATACAAAACCCCTTGAGATTCTGCTGTTGCCACTACTACATCATCAGTCTGGTTTGTCGTTGTCGCAATTACAATTTGACTTATATAGTTTGATCTTTTTAATCGTTCAATTAAGCGGACTAAAGCAGGCTTTCCTGCTAAATCCATAAGTACCTTGCCTGGTAAACGAGATGATGTCATACGTGTAGCTACTATAGCATTAATGTTCATTTAACAACACCTCCCTGATAAATCCGACGACTCGGTCTGTTGAATGTCCGTCCAGCCAGATAAAGCGCTTCGGCAGGCAAATATTTTTATCAGCTTTCCCTATATGAGTATTCAAAATATTTTTTAAGTCCTGATACGACCTAATTAGTCTTGTGAAACCAAGTTTATTCGTAATACACAAATCCGGTTTCTCTAAATTAGGCTGATAGCTAATTGCCGGAATCCCCATAAGTACGGCATGCAACAATCCCATAGTATTCATACCAATTATGACATCATATTCGGTCATAATATCTAACAAGGCGCCATCTACTGAGATATCCGCATAGCTCAGCTGCCAGTTAGCGTCGTCTTTAGGGTGAAATTTTACACTTAAGGAATAATCGTCGTTTCCTTGTACCGCCAGGATACATTCTTCTAGAACTTGCTGCTCGGTATAGCCTAATCCCTTGCCATACAAAGCAGATAAGGGCTGTGAAAGAAATAATAGTTTGTTTTTATTACCAAAGAAAGCTGTTTTTCTTCGTTGTAAGATATATTTATCTAAGCCAGGATGCCCCAGAACTCTAAGAATATTAGCTGGTACACCTTCCTGTATTGCCTCTTGCGCAGCAAGTTCATCCATCACAATATAGGTATCGGGAAAGATAAAATTACCTAAATCATCTTTAAACCGGGCCTGATAATTAGACCAATAATCTAAAATAGATATCGTCGGGATCCGGGCTTCTTTACAGGCTGCAATAACTTTCAATTCCAGCATATTGCCCCAACTTGTCCCAGTGACTAGACCGGACAATTTCTTTTCCAGAAGCATCGATTGAATTGTTTGCACTACCTGTGATTCGGAAGCAGCATTGATAGGATTCAGTTTTGCTGCCGGCCCTACACAATAGAATTCCAGCGGCACAGACTCCTGTTGCATTCTTTGTACAATCGGAAAAAGCACATCGTACCCACCTGGGTCATGAGCAAGTAAGACTACTTTTTTCATAGACACGCAATTCTTCTCTCCCTTGCCAAACCTTTTCAATGGCTGTCAAAAAATCATCAATATCCTTTGCCGTATAAGGCATGCGACACACATCTGCCGTAATAAGTTTTTCTTCATACATTGCTTCTACTACCGGACAAATCCCTTTTTGGTAATCTTGAATAGGCTTATCAATGAAGGAAAATGGGTAGTGAGTTTGATTGTATACTCTTTTATGCTGATATAGTTTCATTAAATAGATTGGTTTTACATATCCTTCACCTAACGGAAATCCCTCTGCTTTCATTGCTGCAGCAAATACAGCTCGTTTAATCGTCCAAATATCTTTGTTAAATCGAATTGGATATATATAGTAGGAATGCTCATACCCTTCAGGCACGGTTACACCCTCTAGTCCTGAGAAGCTCCTTAATCCTCTAGTTAATTGATCCGCCAAAGCATGCCGTTTTATTAAAAACCTATCTAATTTGTTTAGCTGTTCTATGCCGATAGCTGCTTGCAATTCAGTCATACGATAATTGGACCCCAAAACCACGGTATCGTCGTCATTAAGGTCGTCTACAGTCACTTCACCATGGTTGCGAATTAATTGGCAGCGATAAGCCAACTTGTCGCTATCCGTTAATATAATTCCACCTTCACCACTATGAATAACCTTGTGATAGTTCAAGCTGAAAATGCCAAGATCACCAAAAGTTCCTGCCTGCTTCCCATCAATAGCAGCGCCAGGCGACTGAGCATTGTCCTCAATCACATATAAGCCATGCTGTTTGGCAATTTTAATTATTTCAGGCAGATTACCTGGCAAACCAAATAAATTTGTCACAATAATGGCTTTTGTCCGCGGTGTCAGCCATTTTTCGATCTCTTTAGGATTTAGATTATAAGTTTCTGAACAAACATCAACAAATACCGGCACTGCATTATTCATCAAAATGGCGCTAGCCGTAGCAGACATTGTATAAGGAGTAACTAGCACTTCATCGCCAGGGCCAACCTCACAAGCGGCAAGAGCCGTATGTAACGCGGTCGTCGCCGAGTTGACTGATATGCTATGCTTTGCCCCAAATTGGCCAGCAAACATGGCCTCTATTTCCTTTATCCTGGGGCCGCCTAAAAATTGCTCCCCGGCCCGGGCCAAAAAGGCTGAGAGATTACCGGATTCCATAACCTTGACAACGGCGGCTTTTTCCTCTTCGCCCATGGTATTCGTCCATGGAATAGCTGCTTCTCGCACAGGGGTACCACCCCATAATGCCAATTTGCTCATTAAAATCTCACACTCTCTTTAGAACAATGATTATTAAATGACCGTATTAAAGTTTCCGCCACATACAGCGGATAAACACCATGTTCCACCGTGCATAGAGGCTGTTCCAGGCCATCGAGGATATTAACCAGATGGTTAATAGCATTGGCTAAATTTGATTCTGACAGTAATTGGTTTTCACACCGCTCTAAATACAAGCTTTTAAAACCAGTATAAAGATGATGTTCGCCTACCTGGTAATAAAATACATCATCACCACTATTACGTATTTCTATCTTGCCTTTTGAAAAGTACAGATCGATTTCAAATAAATAGTATTGTTCATCATCAAAAGCTTCGGCAAATCCCAAGATGTTTTCATCGATTAGAAACGCAAAAGTGTACGAAGGATCACTATCATAATCGGCAGACGTATTTATTTTTCTAATAACTTGAACCTCGCTAATTTTTCCACCCCACCAATGTAACAAATCAAGAAAATGCGAGCCCGTATTGTGTATTCCCCTCGTATATTTGACATGTATTTTTTGCAGCTCATCATATTGCCTATTTGCAACATGAGCTTTAACACGTTGCATCCCGCTATTCCAGCGGCGGGAAAGATTGGGAATGAGCAGGCAATTTCCTTTCTGAAGTTTTTGGGCAAGTAACTTTGCTTCATCAACACAACTCACTAAAGGTTTTTCACAAAAGATAATTTTGGTATCAGTGTTCTGCAAAATATATTGAATCGCTGACAAATGATGAACAGGTGGTGTACATATACTGATAATATCAACAGAATGATCTTTCAAAAGTTCATCCAGACTCTGGTAAAATGTTACTGCCGATGCTATTTTGTGCAAAGCCTGGCACTGATTAATTCGTACATCTGCCGCAGCAACCAGTTCAATGCGCGGATTTAGCTGATAAGCAAAAACATGCGCAGAAGGCCTTTCCCTTTTAGGATCAAAATCATACGTTAAGCCTATTTGCCCTAATCCGACAACTGCCGCTTTATATTGACTCATGAGCTCTACCTGCCTGCCATTCACTATGCAATAAACTCAAATTCACACAGTCATGATATTGCCCTTCACAAAAATAAGCTTGTCGAAAAATACCCTCTTTGCTAAAACCCGATTTTTCAAACGCACGTATTGTACCTATATTTCTATCCACCGTGCTGGCAGCTAAGCGGTTCAAATTCAACTTGTTAAAACAATGGTGCACAAGTACCGAGATTGCTTCAGACGCGTACCCTTTACCCCAACAGTCAGTCTCGCCAATAATAATCCCTATCTCGGCAGAACGAAACACATAATTGATAGAATTCAAACTTATATTGCCAATATGCCTATCCTGTTCTTTCAATACCAGTGCAAGAACACTATCCGTCTTGCTTACTGACTGATTCTCATAAAAAGCTTTCATTGACTCACAGCTATTTGGAAACACTCCATGTCTCATCCATTTAGTAGCCGTTGGATCATTAAGCCATTGAAAGTAATTACCTTCCAAGTCTTCTTTTTCGAGTCTACGCAGATAAATTCTGTTAGCAACTAAGAAAGGATGCTGCAAAGACGTTCCCTCCTGACGGCGTTATATTCCTTCCCATGATTCACCTCCACATTTTCGTTCTTTAAAAGGATCTTTTCAACAGTGTATTCTTGAGAACTCTAGTTGATTCCAAATTATTGGCAAGTGTCAATTGAACCCTTGTTTGTAATTCCAGATAAAGGATAAATTGAAACTTACAGAGAACCCTCACATTTAAATGCGAGTTCTCTCGATATATGCTGGTCTACAACAGTCAATTTGGTTATTGATACCTTTCACTCCTCTTGAACAATTTCTTTTTTTTCAGGAGATCCTATTCCCAACACACGCTCCAAATAATTCTTGTTGTACATAACCTGGCTATCCCCTGGACGAGCATTCCTAGCAATTTCATTATGCTCGTAGGCCAACTCATGTTTGCCTAAGCGATCATAGCAAACACACAACTGTATATTTGATAAATACGTCAACCAGCTATCAAGAGGCTTTTCCAATTGAGTAGCCAATTTGTACCAGAAAATCCCCTGTTCATATTGCTTAATATGCTGAAAATAATAACCTAAGTGACAACAAAACTCAGCTCTTGGGGTGTCATATTCAAAGGATTTTAAGATATATTCAAGTTGTTTTTCTTGTTCTCCTGAATTCTTAAAATAATCAACCAGTTTTCCACAAGTAGAAATTTTATCTTCAACCCCGCCCTGTCCTGTCTGCAAAAATTCTTGATACGCTTCAATCGCCCGCTTATTGTTTACTAACAACAATTGCCTTAGTTCTTCACCGGACAGACAGTCATGGACACCAAGTTCCTCTTCAACAAAATTCTTTTGCTCCTCACTAATGACTTGCGTAGGACCCTGGAACATCGTTGTAGCCAAAAGACCCATTGGGTAATCTGTATATCGACATTTAGAGGGCATAAGTGGTTCTCCACTATTTTCCAAGGTAGCTGGCTCCCCAAAGATAAAAAAGGGAATACCCATTTCTACAGCATAAAATGAATATGTGCCTACTGAATTAGATGTTGCATATTTGTGACTTCTAAGAATTTCATAAAATTTTTGTACAAATTCAAATCCTAGCACCCAAATTGGCCCGGCAGTTACAACATTGAACCCGTATTTTTTGTATATTACGTCCTTCTTTCTTTCTAAATCATGAGCATGTAAACATATTGTTATCGGCTGAAATTCGATCGGAAGACTTTTCAGTTGCTTACAATACTCGTCGATATCGAATACTGAGTCAACTAATGAAGTGGAATGTGCGGGAAAAGCTACTGTACCGTTAGCAGCTATATCCTTCTCAATTTGCCTCAATTTTCGATAGTGCACAAACGGTGCACCAATAATTGCTGCAGGAATATTGCTTTCTTCATTCCACTCTTGGAGACGTCTTCTACTCCAAACTAACATTTGAGGCTCATCAGTTAGAAGATCGTATGGATCAGCCTTCGATTTAGGATTCCACCCGTGCTCATAGCGACAACGTAGAGGTAGCGTCGATGGGCAACTAGCATATTCTCTTATAATTGCATAAAGTCCGTAGATTGAATACCAATTCATAATTCACCCACCTATTTATTATTTTTACTTGAAATTATACATAATTGATGTTTGATTCCACTGTCAGCCGAAATCGTCCGCAAAAACAATGCTAGTAGCACGCTTCCACCAGAGAACCCGCAATGCAAGTTCTCTAGTGGTATACATCTCAACAACGTACTATTTGGTTATTGATACCATTCACTTCTCTTGAATAATTGCTTTCCTTTTGGGAGATTCTATGCCTAAAACACCCTCCAAATAATTCTTATTGTAGAGAACTTGGGTATTTTCCGGACAATACTTCCTAGCAATCTCGTTATGCTCATAGGCCAATTCATGTTTACCTAGACGATCATAGCAAACGCACAACTGTAAATGCGGCAACCATGTCCAACACGCTTCAGTCATGAATCCCAAACTGTCAACAGGTTTTTCTAATTGAGTAGCCAGTTTATACCAGAAAACTCCCTGTTCAAATTTGTTCGCATTCAGAAAGTAGAAACCCAAGCGACAGCAGAACTCAGCCCTAGGGGAGGCATATTCAAAGGATTTGTAGATATATTCAAGTTGTCTTTCCTTTTCTCCGAGCTTCTGAAAACAATCAGCTAATTTTCCACAAGCAGAAATTTCATCTTCAATCCAGCCCTGTCCTGTCTGCAAAAATTCTTGATAAACTTCACTTGCCCGACTATAGAGTTGGTGATCGAACAATTCATTGGCATAGTAATATAAATCTCGTGGAGAAAACGCCTCCCCCTTACCCTTTCGCCTTTCGAATATTTTTAGGTTGCGATCAGAATTCTGGCCTTCTATACGCTTGTGTGTTACACAAATATCCAAACTTAAAACATGTCCCGACACTTCTAAATACTCGTGTACTGCTCCTATCCACCGAAAGTTTTTATCTCGTTTAACCAAGCGATTTCTCCGGAAACTGAACGAGACTTTTCCAAACTGATCGAAGGCATAATGATAGGGCATACTCACAGCGTCCACGAGTGGATCTAAGTTTTTCTTAAGCACGAATAATTTCTCTCGATCTGGAGTCGCTAAAATATCGTCCGCATCCAGCCAGAGAATATAATCCATGGTTGCTTGACCGAAAGCAAAATTGCGAGCAGCAGCAAAATCATCGATCCAGGTAAAATCAAAGATTCGATCTGTATACTTCTCAACAATCTCTTTGGTACGATCAGTAGAACCCGTATCAACAATGATTATTTCATCAGGAATCCCTTTAACAGAATCGAGACAATGACCAATTGTATTCTCTTCGTTACGGACAATAATACACAGACTAATTGTGATTATCTTTCCTTCCATCAGTTCAATCCCCTTTAGAAAAATAATGTCATTACATATATATTCATTACGAACAATCATGCATAGACTTATGGTTTTTCCTTTTCCTTCATTATTTGTCGTCTTTAAACATGATCCATATATTTATATTCAAAAATAATTTATTGGGAAGCGTATTGATGGAAAACAGCAAAGGAAAGTCCCTTGGCGTTACCAAGGGACCAAAAACGAATTAAACATGCCATTTATTAATAGTCATTTGTGCACCAACCTCAGGATCAGCTGTTAGTGTCATAGGCGCGGCGGAAGTGTTCCTAAGCGTAATGAGATCACCTGCTGCAAGTGTTAAAATTGCCTGACCAGTTAATTGACCAGTAGTGATCGCCGAACCAACTGTAGTGGTTGCATCTGGAGTGCCGCCCACTGTAATAGATATTTCCGGAGCTACAGCTGTAGTAAAGCTTACGCTATAGTCAATCTGGTAAACACCGGCATCTGTAACGGTTACCGTTGCGGTACCATCAGTGTGGGACTCGCCTAAAATCGGACCAGTATTGCTAAATACCACATCTGTTCCGGCAGTTACAACTTGAGCCACTGCATCAAGTGTATAAACATAACCGTAGGCAGCCAAACCCGAACCTGTTGCTCCTGTGGCACCCGTAGCTCCCGTAGCTCCTGTGGCACCTGTCGCTCCTGTGGCACCCGTTGCTCCTGTGGCACCCGTTGCTCCTGTCGCTCCTGTGGCTCCTGTGGCTCCTGTCGCTCCTGTCGCTCCCGTAGCGCCTGTTGCTCCCGTAGCGCCTGTTGCTCCTGTTGCACCTGTCGCTCCTGTCGCTCCCGTTGCTCCCGTTGCTCCTGTTGCTCCTGTCGCACCTGTTGCTCCTGTTGCACCTGTTGCACCTGTTGCACCTGTTGCACCTGTTGCACCTGTTGCTCCTGTTGCACCTGTTGCTCCTGTTGCTCCTGTTGCTCCCGTAGCTCCTGTTGCTCCTGTTGCTCCCGTAGCACCCGTTGCTCCTGTTGCACCCGTTACTCCTGTCGCACCTGTAGCACCCGTTGCTCCTGTTGCTCCTGTAGCACCCGTAGCACCCGTAGCACCTGTAGCTCCTGTAGCACCTGTTGCTCCTGTAGCTCCTGTAGCTCCCGTTGCTCCCGTAGCACCCGTTGCTCCTGTGGCACCCGTAGCTCCTGTGGCACCCGTAGCTCCTGTAGCTCCTGTAGCTCCTGTCGCTCCTGTAGCTCCTGTAGCACCTGTAGCACCTGTAGCACCTGTTGCTCCTGTTGCTCCTGTCGCTCCTGTAGCACCTGTAGCACCTGTTGCTCCTGTAGCTCCCGTTGCTCCTGTAGCACCCGTTACTCCTGTTGCTCCTGTAGCTCCTGTTGCACCTGTTGCTCCCGTAGCTCCTGTTACTCCCGTAGCCCCCGTTGCACCTGTTGCTCCTGTTGCTCCTGTTGCTCCTGTTGCTCCTGTCGCACCCGTAGCACCCGTAGCGCCTGTTGCTCCTGTAGCTCCCGTTGCACCCGTTACTCCTGTCGCACCTGTAGCACCCGTTGCTCCTGTTGCTCCTGTAGCACCCGTCGCACCTGTAGCTCCTGTAGCACCTGTTGCTCCTGTAGCACCTGTCGCTC
>JARLHV010000144.1 GCA_031292055.1 Desulfosporosinus sp. | reverse complement strand
TTATAAAATATCAAGTCACTGCAATTATATCAAGTCACTGCCATTATTTTTGTGTCATCCTGAGCGAGAGCGAAGGATCTAGGGACAAAAGATCCTTCGCTTCGCTCAGGATGACAATAAAACGTGATATTAATAGCATAATAAGGGGTTTCTGCACTGGAATCATATTATTAGATATATATTCTGTATCTAATTGAATCAGATGATTAAATAGAGGTATACTGTTTCCTTAAACTTATTAAAAACGACAGGGGCCGCCTTCATTCCCATGACTGAAGTTAGGGGCTTTCGGCTACGCTATCGTATAGAAACAATAAGATGTTTGCTATTGATTGCTAGCAAAATGGTGTACAATACTCTTGAGAGGTGGAGAAATGGTTTCAAAAGAAGAAATAAAAAAGTTCTAAGAGAGTTTAAATCTCTTAGTGGAAATTAGAAAATTGACAGTAGAGTTGCAGGCTAATTTAGAAAGTGAAGAAAAAATACGGTAAAGGTCGGTCACTGTAGACGCTACTATTCTTCAGGAAGGGGTAAAGTCATATGTCACAACTTAACAATCCTCTAGAAATTTATAAGTTACTCCCAAAATCAAATTGCAAGCAGTGTGGGGTGCCGACATGCTTAGCGTTTGCCGCTGAGGTAATCAAGGGGCAAAAACGTCTTGCTGAATGCCCTCATTTAAAGAGCAATATAATTGAGGAGTTTGATGGCAAAATTATCAGACAAGCGACTCCTGAAGAGCAACTGCAGCAAATCCTCGTGCCTTTAAAAAGAGACGTTGTTAAATTGGATTTTTCTGCCTTGGAGCAACGATTGGGGGCTGCGCTTTCTGGTGATAAGTTAATAATTAAGTGTCTTGGAAAGGACTTCACGGTTGATTCTGAAGGAACTATGATATCGGACTGTCATATTAATGAATGGGTGACGGTACCATTACTCAACTACATTATTCACAGTGCAGGCAAGGATCTTTCCGGAAAATGGGTTCCATTTAGGGAACTCAGTAAAGAAACGATCTGGAATTCATATTTTGAACATAAGTTTGAAAAACCTTTAAAACAACTTACGGATACCTATCCGGATCTGATTGAGGACATGATCTGTATTTTTAACGGAAAGCAAGTGGAAAATAGCTTCTCCTCTGATATTTCGCTGGTATTGCACCCTCTACCAAAGCTTCCAATGCTCATTTGTTATACCAAAGCAGAAGAGGATCTTGAATCCAAACTCAATGTTTTTTTTGATACATCGGCGGAAGACAATCTCAACATTGATTCAATCTATAGACTTTGCGTGGGCATCTTGATGATGTTTCAAAAGATTGCTTCCAGGCATATTAGCCATTAGGTGCTCTAGGGATAGCGAACCAGGAAAGGCCAGATCGGAACAAGCTCAATGCTCTTTGTCTGTGTTATAATAGCACGCCAAAGAGCATTGAAGTAGCCGTTCTACGCCCATTTTTATAAAATTGTTGGAGAGATGAAATGATTAACTTTAAGGAAATAGAACTAAACGACAAAATATGGATGGAACCCCTTCTGTCCACTGCGGATATGAGCGGTTGTCATCAAAACTTTACTAACATATTTGCGTGGTCGAAAACCTATTACTATCGGGTTGCCCAGGTAAATGATTATCTTGTGGTCAAAGGGATCCTCGACAATATCCCCTATTATTTTTATCCTGCGGGTTCGGGTGATATTATGACTGTCTTTGAGTTGATGCAAGCAGACGCTGTTGCCTGCGGTCATGATTTTGTATTAGCCGGAGTATCCCCTGAAAACATGGCTGAATTGAAGCGCATGTTTCCGGAGCACTTCGAGTATAAAGAGATGCGCGAGAGCTTTGATTATGTTTATCTATTGGACAAGCTTGTCACGTTGGCAGGGAATAAACTCCACTCTAAACGCAACTATATCAACAGATTTAATAAGGAAAATCAGAACTGGAGTTTTGAAAAGATCTCCTTAGAAAACCTGGCTGAGTGCTGGGAGATGAACCTACAATGGTGTCAAATTAATTCCAATCATGAAGATGAGATTGCCAAAGAGAGCTGCGCAGTACGTCGCTGCTTTCAACATTTTACCGCGCTTGGTTTAGAGGGTGGACTTATTCGTGCGGAAGGTAAAGTGATCGCTTTCACGATGGGAGAACTGTTAAATTCAGACACTTATGTCATTCATATCGAAAAGGCTTTTGCTGAGATAGTAGGCGCATATCAAATGATCAACCGTGAATTTGCGGCTTTTATCCAGAAGAACTATCCCCAACAGATTTATGTGAACCGTGAAGAGGATATGGGCCTTGAGGGATTAAGAAAGGCTAAGTTATCCTACCATCCGGATAAAATGGAGGTAAAATACTTAGCAACTTATTTCGAGGGTTAAAGTATACGTCATTATAAAACTTAGATAAAAAATAGATGGAGAATAAAATTACGATGTGCGAAGTTAGAATGGCTCGAGAAGGCGAGACGGTTCGCCAAAAAGAGATCTGGAAACTTTGCTTCGGAGATCCTGACAGTTATATCGATTTCTACTATGCCAATCGGTATAAAGAGGACGAAACGGCCGTATTGTTGCACGCTGGAGAGATTGTAGCGATGCTTACGATGATACCAGTCCGAATGGTGACCTCAGATAACCGAAGCTTTAAAACAACCATGCTCTACGCTATCGCAACCCATCCTAAATATCAGCATAAAGGTTTTTCTACTCAATTAATAGATTTTAGCAATCGATATCTGGGGGCTCGGAAAAGCAAACTTTCTGTTCTAGTCCCAGCTAATAGGCAGCTTTATGACTATTATCGAAAACTAGGCTACCAGGACGGATTCTATATTCGGGAGACTTTACTTCTCCGCGCTAGAATAGAGAGCTTACCCGTTGATCAATCGTGCAAGTGTACGGTCTCAGCGATAACCCCTGCAGAGTATAATCGACGCAGGAATAAACAACTTAAGGGCCGGCTCTTTATTGCGTATGACGATGAAGATGTTGCCTACCAAAAAAAGTTGTCACAACTGTCGGGAGTGGATATTTATGCGGTTGACGTTGAAGAGAGACAGGGTTGTTTAACGGTTGAAAGAATGACATCAGACAAGGTGCTAATTAAAGAAATCTTACTTCCGAAGGATCTTATAAATGTGGCTATTAAACAGATTGGAGAACAACTGTTGGCCAAGGAATATGTTCTGCGTACATCTCCCAACTTAGGGGAGCATTTAGGAGGCTTCATTCGCCCTTTTGGAATGATTAGGTCACAGAGAGAAAGCGAGCAGGTGATAACTCCAGAAGATTTAGGCTATTTGGGGTTGGCCTTCGATTAGGCTTTATATCAAGAAGGATTTTACCTTAAAAGAGTCGAATTCTCTCTTAGAGAGGTGAAACAAATGGAACCTGTTTTTGCGTTAGATATTGGTACCCGTATGGTAATGGGACTGGTAATGATTAAGAATAAAGAGCAGGGTTATGAAATTTTGGCTAGTGCCCGAACAGAACATAAGCAGCGTGCTATGTATGATGGACAAGTTCACGATGTTGATGAAGTTGCTCGAGCCGTAATAAAGGTTAAAGAGACTCTGGAGAAAAAACTTGGTGTACCCTTAAAACAGGTAGCTGTGGCGGCGGCAGGACGGGCGCTCAGAACCGAAGTTGCTTTTGCTGAACATAAGGAACTACTGCCGGTGCGCTGGGAACGGGAGGCCGTATTAGCTTTAGAAATGGAAGCAGTCCATCATGCACTCCGGCAACTGCAATCGTCAAAGGATGATGATTCGAAAAGTTACCACTGTGTTGGCTACAGCTCCATTGCCTGCTGGAATGAAGGAGAAGAGATCTCTAATTTGATTGGGCAGCGGGGGAAAGTTGCAAAGGTTTCTGTGATTGCGACCTTCTTACCTCGGACTGTCGTTGACGGTTTGGTGGCTGTATTGGGTCGAGTAGGTCTGGAAATGACAAGTCTAACGCTCGAACCCATTGCGGCTGGTCAGGCAGCCATTCCGACAAATATGAGGCGCCTTAATCTTGCCTTGGTCGACATCGGAGCCGGAACTGCGGATATCGCTTTGACGCGGAATGGATCTTTTTTTGCCTATGGGATGGTGCCTATGGCTGGGGATGAGGTCACAGAAGCAATTTGTGCGCACTTTTTGCTTGATTTTAAGGTTGGAGAAAAACTGAAACGAGAATTAAATACGAAAGCGCAGTTGAAGTTTAAAGATTTTCTTGGAGCCAAAGTTGTCGTAACAAAAGAAGAAGTTTTGAATGTTATTAAATCTGTGGTTGAGAAGTTAGCGCAGAGCATTTCAATGGAGATTCTAAATCTCAATAGTGACATTCCACAAGCCATTATATTGATTGGCGGAGGAAGTTTGACCCCCATGCTTTCCAAAATGGTGGCTGAGACCCTAGGAATTCCTCAGAATAGAGTGGGTATTCAAGTCAGAGAACGACTTGGGGAGATTTTCGGGGAGAAAAGTCTGAAAGGGCCGGAAAGTATTACCCCCATCGGGATTGGAATCGCTGCGATCGAGGGTAATGGTCTTCAATATTACACCGTGATGGTGAACAGCACGATCGTATCAATTTTTGAATTACAACTAGCAACGGTGGCAGAAGCGCTACTTGCAGCTGGGATAATGCCCCGATCTTTTTTTGGCAAGCCGGGCGCTGCTTTGACATTTGAATGGAATGGTGAAATGCGGGTTATTAAGGGGACGATGGGAAGCCCAGCACAATTATCAGTCAATAGTCAACCCTGTAAATTGGAGCAGGCCCTAAAAGTAGGTGATCAAATTGCCTTCACACCTGGAGAGCCCGGTGAAGATGCCCAAGCGTGCTTGGCAGATGTGTTGCCTGCGCAGGCTGAAAAATGGATTACATGGAACGGCCAACGCGAGGTTTATATCCCGCAAGTCTTTATGAATGATCGATTGGTCTGCGCAACCGATAAAATTTCGGATGGATGTAAAATAACGTACATCCCCAATGATGACTTGGAAAATCTCTTTAAACAAAAGGGCTATGACTCGCAAAAAACAGAAGAGATAGAAATTCGTATCAATGGGGAAACACACAAACTTGATTTGAAGCGTGAGATCTTGGTTAATGGCTGTGAGGTAGAGAGTAGTTGTCTAATTCACGAAGGGGACTCGATAGAGGTTCGTACAAAGCAGATCACGCTCGGTGAACTGAGACTTCAGCCTAAGCATCTCGTTTTCAGCGTAAATGGGGTGGAAATCGAATACCCTCCTCAAGAAACTCTTATTTCCTTTCGAGGTGTGCCCATATCGGAAGCGCAATTGCTAACGGATGGAATGGATCTGAGCGTAGAGGGATATAAACAAATGCCGATCCTTTCCGATCTTTTGCCCTATGTTAAGTTTCCGGATGAGGTCCCACCAGGCTCCTCCTTAAAACTAAGTGTCAATGGTCAACCGGCTGAATTTACAACAGTTTTACATCCGGGTGATCGCATGACGGCGACTTGGAATTAAAAACACTTGACAATCGCGCCAGAGGCCATAAAATAGTAATGGGGGTGTAGAAAAATGTTAGAAGGATTAATGGTCCTAATTGCAATTGCCACGTTAGTTGTTACATTTTATGCCGATCTGGGATCAGCTAAAAAGAAACATTCCAGCTATTTCCAAACGGTTCAGAAACCTTCTAAGAAAATAGTGAGTGAGATAACGATGCCTGATCTCAGCCGCAACGATGGATTTTTTGCAAAACTTAATAGTTTATAAGTTTAACAGATCCGATGATTGACATCGGATCTGTTATTATGTTCTAGGAGAAAACGGGTAGGTTAAGATTATATATGCTTAGCATCGCTGAACACTTGAGCCCCTTACTCTTTCAGGATATAATAAAATGATGAAGATGATGAATGTTCCCGAAAAATGGCTGGAAATTGGGGGACCTAGTCTTTGAAATGAAGGAGGAAATAATGCATCAGTACTGGTTTTTTATTGGAAGTTTTCCTTTGCGTGCCTACGGGACACTTTTCGCGTTGGCCTTCATCTTAGGAGTAGGCGTTACCCTATATTTTGCCAAGGCTGAGGGACGAACAGACTATATGGAGACAATAATGGACTTAGCGCCTCTTTTGCTTATTTCAGGCATAGTGGGTGCCCGCATTTGGCAGGTGTTCTTTTTCGATTGGGCATATTATAGTAAAAACCCAGGCGAAATTATTGCTATCTGGCATGGCGGGCTTTCGATTCAAGGGGGTGTAGCTGGGGCGTTATTAGTCGGTGGGATTTATGTTTGGCGAAAGAAGTTACCTTTTTGGGAAATAGCTGATATGGCGGCACCAGGACTTATATTAGCTCAGGCAATCGGAAGAGACGCTAATCTTATGAATGGCGATGCTTTTGGCGGGCCAACGGGAGGGAATTTTGGCATACTCTATCCCGTTGGCACGATTGCCCGTGATACTTTTGGGAACCAACCATTGTGGCCTGCGGAAGTATGGGAAGGGCAAGTCGATGTGATTATTTTTGCTCTGCTTGTGATTCTTAAATTGAAGAAATGGCCGTCTGGTACGATTTTTTTGTTATATATGATAGTTTACAACCTATCAAGATTTTTTATGGAAAATCTCCGGGGAGATAGTCCACGGTTTCTCTTCAATTGGACCGCAGCGCAATGGAGTAGTATGGTGGCTGTAGGAATTGCCTTATTGCTTTTGGCCTGGAGAATAGGGAGAGAACGAAAACGTGAGGCAGTTTAGATTTATAGTTTCTGGATGGTACAAAATAATGTTTCTTCAGTTCCGAGAATATATTGAATGGCTTCTAAATAGCTATTTTGTTTCTCGCGCGTAGTCATCTGGTCGTGATCTTTTACGAGGTGGTCCAATAGTTCCGCTTGTATAGAGATCTGTAATCCCTCAGATGTACCGGTATATTGAAAGTGATAAACATGTTGTTGCTTTTCTTCGACACGTAAATTTCCTCGTCCGTAGGTTGCCCGGTTTAATACTTGAAAGGCGTCAAGAGCACAGGAATGAGTATAAGCAGTAACCACAAGCTCGGAACTTGGCGCAGGGCGGATTCCTAGTTCGCGCGTGGCGATCTGCGCTACTCGATAACCTATGGAAATTTCCGGACAAGTATGGCCGTGGAAATCAATAACTTGTTCCCAAGGCGTTTTTTCAACACACATAGATGATTCCCCCTTTACCTCTTTGAATATATTGTATAACTCTAGAGCGTAAATAGAAAGTATTTAGTAATTTTAAAATTCAAAGCCGTTTAATTGCGGGAGTTTTCAAGCATGAGATAGAAAATCACGAAATAGATGGAAGAGAGGGAAATCTCATGGTGAGATTTCCCTCTCTTCTCAAGATGATCTTCAGGGCTAGTTGTTTAGAGCTTTGGAAAAAGCACCCCAATGATTCCTCCTACTCCACCTGAAACAAGTGCTAAGATGGTTTTTTCTCCCATTTTTAGCCAAGAGGGAGTTTCTGACCAGAAAATTGCGGATAGGATCAGTACTAAAAGGATAAAGCCAAGGCCTATCGCCAATCCATAGTACAATCCGCTTGTGCCCGCTTGGTGAGCAGTGATAAAGGCAGCGACGAAGATACTTGCGCCAAAGATAAGGGTGGTTGACAGTTCCGATTCAGGGAGTGTTGTGTAGGAGAGTAGGACGCCCATGACAAGAGACAATAACAATGCTAAGATGGAGGCTAAGAGAATCCCTTTGAGAACTAAACTAAACTGAAAGGACTTTAACATGAGTTATCCCTCCTTGATGATAACACCTATGCCTCAAATAAAAGGAGTATGACTAGTAAGGGCTATAAAATAGAAAGATTGAGAAATGAGGAGGAATTCAGAAGAAAAAGACAATCCCTGATTTTGAGAAAATGAAACAAATTGGTGAGAAAATCAGCATGTTAACAGCTTATGATTATCCAGCAGCACAGTGGGTCGAAGAAGCTGGCGTTGATATGATCCTGGTAGGTGATTCTTTAGGCATGGTGGTCCTAGGGGCTGGGCGGATTCAAAGTCCAGGGCCGAGACTTGGACAGTGCCAAGCAATTAGTCGCAGATGCTCAGGCATTAGAACAAGCTGGAGTTTTTTCACTTGTTTTGGAGGTGATACCAAGGCAGGTTGCGGAACAAATTTCCACCGGGCTAAGAATTCCTACGATCGGGATTGGGTCAGGACTGGACTGTGACGGGCAGGTTCTTGTGTTTCATGATATATTGGGACTTTATAAACGCTTTAAACCTAAATTTGTCAAGCAGTATGCTGAACTAGGGCATGAGGCCGTTCAGGCTATTCAGGTATATCATAATGAAGTTAAATCAAGCTCTTTTCCAGCAGAGGAGCATACTTCTGGTTTATCAAATGAAGTTATTCAAAAACTTTATGGCGATAAATGAATTATAATCTAAATAGTATTATTAAAGTTTAACTATAGATTGCTTTTTGGGATGGTATTTTCTTTTAAATTTGATATAATATAAATGATTTTTGAGAAATTCAATAATTGTTTTGGAAGGATGAACTAGCATTGAGATTAAAGGAAAAAACTCATCGGAAATTTGTCGAATTTTTTGAGAAGATCTCCAGTATGTATCAAGGCAAGGATTTCGAATTAGCATATTCAGATATTCAAAGAGAAACAGGAGCTGCAAGTGTTACTTTGAAGCGCGCGATTCAGGCTTTAGCCGAAGATGGAGCGATTGAAGTTCTTCCGGGTCGCAACTCAAGATATGCCCGGTTTCGTTATCTTTTGGCTCCTCAAAATGCAGAAGGAAAATCGCCAGAAATCGTATCTGCTGAAGCACGAAATTTTGAGATTCCGAGTAACGAAGAAAAGGATCAGCCTAGAGGAATTTCTGAATCTGTGAGTGAAGACGTCAGTGAACTTACCCAACTTGTTGATCATCTTCGTCGACGTGTGCGTAATCAAGAAATGGCCATTGCCTTACTTCAAGATCGTCTGGCAGAAATTGAGGACAAAATGCGGAAACGATAATTTCCTAGCATTTGGTAGAGATTTTTTTGAACAGTGGTGTTATAATAAAACATATCCTGCCTTGTGCGTATGGATTACCATGGTTTTGATCCTATCAAGTGACACGGGAACTAAATGCCAAGCTAGTACGACAAGCCCTTTTAGTAGGGAAGCCGGAACGTTTGGACTAAGTGCCCACCTGCGAAAGCGGGGTCAGAAACCTGGAGTCTTACGGCAAGTTGGGGAAGGGTAGGGAATATTCCTTACCCTTATTGTTTTATGTTAGCTGATAATTTTCTAACGGGCATAAGTGCTAAAGGGGTGTAGTGATGACCCGAATCATACTTACTCGTCATGGCGAGACCTTATGGAATATTGAAGGTCGAGTTCAAGGAAGTTTAGATTCTCCACTTACAGAAAAGGGGATACTTCAGGCCCGTTCTTTAGCAGGCAGGCTAAAGAACCAGGGGATTGACCATATCTATTCCAGCGATTCTCTGCGTGCGATTGGCACAGCAGAAGAGATTCGCAGTGAACTTGGACTTGAAAAACTATCCACAAATCCTGCGTTGCGTGAGTTGGCATTTGGAGAGTGGGAAGGCCATATTTGGCAAGACTTACGTCTTGCCTATCCGGATATCTTTAAGATTTGGGACTCAGAACCCCACTTGGTCACCATCCCCAGTGGAGAAAACATGCACTTGGTACTGGAACGGGCTTGGGGATTTTTGCAAGAGATTATTAAAGGGCATTCCGGCGAGACAGTTTGCCTTGTAACGCATGGGATAACTCTAAAACTGTTGGTTACGAAAGCTCTTGGCTTTGGAGTTCATGAGTGGGCTAAGACGCCATGGCAACATAATACGGCCTTAAATATCTTTGAGGTAGAAAAACAGCAGTGGATACCAACCTTGCTTGGAGATTGCCAGCACTTAGATGAATTGGACCTGAAAAAATAAGTAAACGATCGTAAATCAAAGGGACAGATGCCAGTCATGGTATCTGTCCCTTTGATTTACCTGGGATTAGTGGATAATCTTGTTTAATCAGTACTTTTTAGCCAGTCTTGATTAAACATCTGGGCTAAGTTGACGGATGAGGCGGGGGAAGGGACGGTAATAGAAAATTCATGGTCGGCGACAAACGAATAGCGTGTCCACTCTGAACTACTTAAAAGAAACGACGAATTATCAAAAATAGCTAAATGCATTCCGAGTTCCGGTTGACTCGGGTAATACTTGATCTTAACCCCTTTGGCCTTTAACTTTTCTAGAGTGACGGGCGTTTTATTAGCTATTTCTTGATTTAAAATAAGACGAACATCACGCCCCTTTGCGGCAGCATCAATTAGGGCTTGGATCAGATCAGGCTCGGTAATTTCTGAGTTTTCGATCCAGATAGATTTTGTACTCGTCGATATCTGTTCAGTGAGCTGCTGTTTAACATTGGTATTGACAGCCAAAACAATGTGATCCTCTGGTTGAAGGGATGTTTTGGCGACGGCTAAGGGAAAGGTTGTAGTAAATTCCCAATCTTTAGAGAATAAGGTTGCTGTGGTCCAAGCAGCCCTTCCGGATAGCTCTACAGCAAGATCATGGGCCGATAGCCCAGCGGCTGTCCAAGCGGGTCCATAGATAAGGGCTTGCTTTTGGTCGATAATTAAGTATTTAGTATGGTTAATTTGTCCTTTTTGGGCGGGATAAAACTGAATAGAAACATTTTGGCTTTTTAATTGATCGAGCGTCGTCCGATTTGCTTTCTGCCATTGGTCTAAGAGGATGCGGACATCTATTCCTGATTGAGATTTCGTGAGGAGAAGCTGAATGAGGCGAGGGTCATCAAACTCTGCTTGCTCAACGTAGATAGACGTTTGTGCAGACTCAATGAGGGCTAGGGTTCGATTGTAGATGGCGTCTTTATCAATAAAAAGCGCTTCAGCTGGTAGGGTGGAAATCGGTGCCACTTTTGGAGAGAATTTTGGAACTTTAAGGTTACAACCATTTAAAAATAACATGCTAAATAATAGCAGAAAGAGGATAGAAAAGACGAATCGTTGCTTTGGCATGGCACATACTTCTCCCAAGGTTAAAAATATTGTCTATATTATACCATATATGTCCAAAAGGTTGAAAGTATTGAGAGGCATAACCCCAAGAAGTTTTTCATAAGAATTGACAAAGCGAGTTAAGACTTTGAAAGGGCAGGGGCTATGAAGTTTTCCAAGACGAGCGTGGTTGTATTTATGGTGATTTTAATGCTCCTTACAATTCCCTGGTTTCTTTATTCAAGTGCTAATATTACGCCGATTCTCAATGATTCAGCGGGTTTTTCAGCTGCAAGGGCGTATGAAGATGTCAAGTATCTTGTGCAAAAAATTGGGCCACGACCTGCTGGAAGCAAGGAGGAGTTAAAAGCTTCTCAGTACATAAGTAATGTGTTAAATCAAAACGGCTGGAAGGTACGTCAACAACCCTTCAGTAAAATTGTCGTTCGAGACGTTTCAGTCCTACAAAAGCAACAACAGGTCGAACTGATTAATAGTCAGAACATTATTGCTGAATTGCCGGGAACACGCCCCGACACTATTGTCGTTGGAGCGCATTACGATTCTGCAAATTTTAATGTTCCTGGAGCGGTGGATAACGCTTCAGGTGTAGGTATTTTACTAGAGCTCGCTAGAGTTCTAAGTAAAACGCCTCACGAAGAAACCTATCAATTTATTTTCTTTGGAGCTGAAGAGAATGGGCTACTGGGGTCACAATTTTATACGAGTCAAGCAGACTTATCAGCCGTTCGCTGGATGCTCAATGTTGACATGGTTGGCACCCCTTTGGAAATCGATGTGGCTGGTAAAAAGTCTACACCTCCGGAGTTAATTAAGCAAGTTGTAGCTTTGGCTGGTAAGAGTCATATTCCCTTCCATATTAGTCGCGATTCTATCTTAATGACTCGTGAAAGTTCTCAAGGAGGGACGAGCGACTTCAGCTCTTTTCTGGATCAAGGAATTCCAGCTCTTGGTCTAGGTATTTATGGGCGACCTGAGGGATACTTTCATCACTCAGAAGATCGTCTTGATCACATCTCCATGGAAGATATGCAAAAAATTGGCAATTATTCCTATGCATTAGTAACGACAGTAATGATGAATAAGCTGGGGCCAAATGTCTGGGATGAGTTATATTTACCTTTTCAGATGGGCAAGCATGTCTTTATTCTTCCAAGTTATGGAGTGCGCAGTTTTACGTTGATCACTTTTTTACTTACGGGTTTACTTTTGTTAAAGTATCTTAGGAAAGGTACGGAAAAGCAGAGATTGAGCTGGAAAAAAGCAATGGGGATCCTTGGGGTTACGCTATTGCTAAGTCTAATTGTGATCGGCCTAAGTGGGATTGGAGAAAATCTTTGGCAGTTGATTAAACACGTACAGCTATTATACTGGGCTTATCCTGAGCTCTTTGTCGTGGCCAGGATTGGGATTGCCTTAGGGATAGTTATTGTCCTGGCGGGTTGGCTTTATAAGCTTCCTATAGCGCGGAATCCTCAGCTCTATTGGTTTATCGGAGTAGTATTACTTTTAGGGGTCAGTTTAGTACTGGCGCTTATTCGAATTGATCTGGCCTTTCCCTTTGTATTTTGGCTTCTGTGCATGGATTTGCAGTTTTTCTTACCGAGCATTATCTTGGTCTTGATCGGCCCCTATTTCATTTATCGGTTGCACTTTGAACTCTTAAATTCACAACAGTGGGTTAGCTTCTATGAGGCAATGCATAACTATTTTTTGATTTTTCTGGGGATCTATAGCTTGCTGCTTGTTCCCTTTTTCTTAGCCGCGTTACATGTTGGGATCACCAAGACACAACTTTCCAAAAAAATATTGGATCATTCCAGAAAACCTGCGTTAGTAGTAACTGGCATACTCATTTTATCCTTGGGGTTAGTGCCAATTTACTCCAGGGATTACCCGCAGACGGTAACGGTTAGAGAAGAGTGGGCAGGAGGTAGTGACGGAGTGGTGCATATTTTCTCTGACGAACGTTTGCCGCGTCAATTAGTGAGAGACATAGGCGGACAGGAAGGGAAAAGTCAATATCTAGCAATACATAATGAAAAACCACCTATCAGCGTCGAGGCATCTGTCGCAGAGAAAAACAAGAATTCACAAAGAACCTTAGAGGTTTTATTTAAACTTAATTATACGATTGAACCTTATTTAACCAGTCTCAAACTAGAAAGCGCAGCACCTTTTGAAATTAAAACGAACGATTTTTTACCCATGTCCAAACTTCCTAGAAAATTACAACTAAAAGGAGAACAACAACCAAGCGGGAAATATTCACTCATCCTCCAGAGAACTCCTCCCCAGAGAAACAGTATCCATTTGTCTGTGGAAACGCAGAGTGTAATAACCTGCACAGTAGAGGCGACGTTCCCTAATCCGGCACCACGTATACAACTTGACTATGCGCTCATATCAGCAGATTACCAGATATGGTTCCAAAAGAGTTATGATTTCTAAAGGAAAATTATAATCCTGCATAGGTTGTAAAAATTAGGGGAAACTATGGCTAGTTTGAGGAGGGTGAAAAAATGTATAAAATGATAGCAGTTGAAGAAGGACTAGCAAATGTTATTCAGGCGCTTAATAACGCAGGATTTAAAACTACCCCTTTAGAAGAGCATAGATTACAAAATGTCCAAGCCGTTGTCGTCAAAGGGGACGGAACGGATATATTAGCTCCGGAATGGCCGGTTAAACTGCCCATTGTCAATGCATCAGGTCGGACTGCGGCTGAAATCGTAGATGTTTTGCGTGATCGGCTCTCTTGACCCAGCAATATTTCGGAAAATAATGGTATTGGTAGCCCGTCCTTTTACTAGGACGGTTTTTTTATACTTATCTTAATTGCCGAAAAGAAATAATCATAGATGTATAAAAATTATTTATATAACTATCCAAGGCATCATGACTTGTTATTTTCTTTCATATGCCTTATGATGCTAGAATCATTGACAAATGGACAATAAGTGGTATTGTTGCTTCTGAATTAGAAGAATTTGATAATCAAACCATAAGGCTAATCATATCAGCTTTAAATGCAAATTAGCTAATATTTCCGACTGATTCCAGAAAGCGAGGAAGATTAAATGACTATTCCCAAAGCGTTTCTCAAACAATTTCGTAATAAGAGGCTTGAGCAAGGACATCCTTGGGTATATCCAAGTGAAATTGAAACGATAGAGGGGGATCCTCAAGGTGGGGATGTTATACATATCGTTAATCATGCTGGTCATTTTTTAGCCCAGGGGTTTTATAACCCTCTGTCCCAACTTATCATACGCATTGTGACTTATTCAGATGTTGAAGTGGATGAAAATTTATTTTTTCATAAAATAGAACAAGCTTGGAAGCGTCGGCAATGGCTATCGGAAGCCACATCGTGTCGGGTTGTCCATGGGGAAGCAGATTTCTTGCCAGGGTTAGTTATCGATAAATACGAAGATGTTCTCGTTGTGCAAATTCTTTCCTTAGGGATGGAGATGCGCCGAAGCTGGATCTTTAAGGCGTTAAAGAAGATTTTCAATCAGCGTGGTATCTATGAACGAAGCGATGTTTCGGTAAGACGGCTTGAAGGGCTTGAAGAAAGAGTGGGCTTTGTCGATGAACCTTTTGATACCCGAGTGACTGTTCATGAAAACGGTTTAAGTATCTTGGTGGATGTTGCTGAGGGACAAAAAACAGGCTATTTTTTAGATCAACGGGAAAATAGAGCAGCATTGAAACCTCTGATGACAGGATGGGGGGCTCGCCACGGTATTCAAGTGCAGGAAGAGGGATATCCTTTAGATGCCAAAGGAAAAGAAATCAAAAATCCTTTTTGGAACGGTGCTGAGGTCTTAGATTGTTTTTCGCATACAGGCTCTTTTATGTTACATGCCTGCCATTTTGGAGCTAAAAAGGTGACTTGTTTAGATGTTTCAGAGAAAGCTATTGAGATGGCTAAAGCTAATGCCTTGCTGAATGGGTTTCTTCATCGAACTGAATTTGTGGCGGCCAATGCTTTTGATTTTTTACGGGAACAGGTAAAGGACAAAAAAACCTGGGATATTGTGATTCTAGATCCTCCTGCGTTTGCCAAAAGTCGTAAAGTCTTAAAAGGGGCTATACGCGGGTATAAAGAGATTAATCTCCAGGGCATGAAATTAGTTCGTAACGGAGGAATTTTAGTTACTGCATCCTGTTCGTATCATTTAAGTGCGACGCTATTTTTAAATATGCTCCAAGAGGCTGCTCAAGATGCGCATAAAGTGTTGAGACTGATTGAATTCAGGCGCGCCGGCCGAGATCATCCCGTGCTGCTCGGGAGTGAAGAAACAGACTATTTAAAATTCGCTATTTATGAAGTATTTGATCGTTAATTTCTTCAAATGCTCATTTAAAGGATTGGGTTTGACGTATAATAGCAAATATATTTCTTTGCAAAGGAAGACCCTTGACATATAATAGCAAATATGGAGGAGGGCTAGGGGTGGAGGAACATAAGACATTCGAAACTATTTGCAATCTGTTGCGCAATCATTCCTATAAGGTAACCCCTCAGCGTCAGACGATATTACAAACGTTTCTGGAACATGTTGATCGTCATTTGAGTGCTGAAGAGGTTTATATGCTTGTTAAACATCAAAACCCTGAAATTGGCTTAGCTACAGTTTACCGTTCTTTGGATATATTGGCTGAGATTGGCGTTTTACTCAAGAACGATTTTGGTGATGGGCGAAGCCGGTATGAATTTAGCAGAAAAGATGAACATCACCACCACCATCATCTCATTTGTTTACGTTGTGGAGATGTCTCAGAATTCGATGATGATTGGTTAGAGTCACTTGAAACTGTGATCACCAAACGCAATCAATTTAAAATCGTAGATCATGATTTGAAATTTTATGGATATTGCCATAAATGTGAAGAGACGCTGTAAAACAGCGTCTCTTCACATTTATTAGGAATATTCTGGATCGGCAAGAGCGAATGTCGGGCAAGTCATGAACAGCGAGAGGCAAGTATTTGAATTAAAATTACGTTCCCGTTGCCATGATAATAGGAGAAAATGCAATAACTAGAGATGCTATTGCTAGAAACCTGACGAGGAGAGTGGATATAGTAAGGTTGTTTTGCGAATTACCGCGTATTTAATAGGCATTTGACGTTCGATTTTAGGAATAAAGAGAAGGGGAAAGTGGGACGGAAGGAGAAGAGTTATCTGGTAAAATAAGTAAAAAGGAGTGAAGGCTATGGATCTACCTTTGGCCTCGAATGTCAAACGAAAAAGGCCATCTCTTCAAAGTTCTTATTTATGGAATTCTCTCCAAGCGCAATGGTATCATTGGTTGGGTAAGACGGATGAAGCTATCCAAAATTGGGTGGATTTATTAAATCGGGATTGCTCTAAGCCACGTTTTAAAGAGGTGCGCTATTTGATCAAAGTTCAAGCATATCAAGAAGCAAGAGATTATTTAGAACGTTTGGAAAGTCAGCATCAGGAGGATTCAGCGGAAATAAGCTATCTGCTCGCTCGGTGTTATCTCGGACAAGCCCTAATCCCCCAGGCCAAAGAAATGATCGAGCAGGCAATCTATTTAAAGCCACAGCAGGCAAATTATTGGGACGTACTCGCGGATTGTTATTTAGAATTTGGAAATTGGCGTGAAGCGATTAGGGCGCTGGATAATTCATTGCGAGCGGCACCTCAACACGCAGAAACAAATTATCGTCTCGGAATTATTTACGCTTATCATGAGGAATATCTGGAAGCGTTACGGTGTTTTCAGGGATGTTGCCAACTACGACCACGCGAATCATTATATTGGGAAATGAAAGCTGAGATGCACTTGCTTTTGGAACAGGCATCTGATGCTTGTATCAGCTTTGATAAAGCGCTTTGGTATGGAGGCACTCCCGATTTAGCGGCTCGATTAGCGTACTGCTATATCCAAAACAAAGAAATTAAAAAAGGAATCCAGTATTACAAATTTGCTTTGAAATATGAACCCGACCATTATGACTCGTTAAGCAACTTGGCAGCAGTCTATCAAAATGAAGGCCGTTCTCAGGACGCTCTGAATTTATTAGAACGTGCCAAAACAATCTATCCTCAGGATCCGATTTTGCTCAATAATATGGCATTTACTTTGGTTTATCAGGGTCGCACAAGAAAAGCAGAGGAGTATTATCGCGAAGCCTTAGAATTGGTACCCAACCATCCGCTCATTCTGTATAATTTAAGTGTTTGCCTCACGCGTAAAGGAAATTGGCAGGATGGTATTGACTCACTGAACCAACTCTTTGCAATAGACCCTAACCATTCAGCGGGATGGGCTTTACTTGGCAATATCTATGACCAAATTGATCAATTGGATACGGCGATTGACTGTTATAATAAGGCGCTCAAGCTGGCATAAAGAAGAAGGAAGAAACCCTTCTCCTTTTTTGTACTAGTCAGAAAGTATAACTTTCAGTTGTATACTTTCTGGAAGCATCAGTGCAACTAAGGCAGCCGCTGGCCATGGATGGCCGAGTGTCCCTGTAGCCAAGGATGGCGAGAAGGGACCGCCTTCGCCGAGGCTTGGCGCCAGCCAAGTTTTCTTTATAGTGTTTTAGCGACCCGTTACCATAGTGGGGGCACGATATTTCGTGCCCCTACTAAATTTGACATTATTTATGCTGTTTTGCTCTGGATGTTAGATTTATTGATATTTCGTTTTCTTTTGTAAATATTAATGGTAAAATAGAATCTAATATGTCAAATAAGGAGCTAAAAATGTTTCAAGTATGTGTACAAGCGCATTTCGATGCTGCACATTTTATCCGCAACTATAACGGTAAGTGTGCTAACTTGCATGGTCATCGTTGGACGGTTGTGGTTTGTATCGAAGGCCAACAGTTAGATCAAATAGGTATGCTGATAGATTTTAGTGAAGTTAAGCAGGCTATACAAAAAGCCTTAACATCACTGGATCATTGTTTATTAAATGACCTGCCTTACTTTGGCCCCCAAGGGGTCAATCCAACCGCCGAGAACCTTGCCCAATTTATGTTTATGGAATTTAAGAAAGATTTGCAACTTGCGGAAAAGCGCTTAGCATGGGTTAAAGTCTATGAATCTCCCGATGCGTGGGCCATTTTTAAGGAGGACTGATTGAATGGCTGGAATCGCTTTACTTTCAGGTGGTTTAGACTCAACGCTCGCTTTGGCGCTCTATTTAGAAAAGGACAGCATAAATTTAGCCCTTACCTTTGATTATGGACAAAGGGCCAACGAAAAAGAGGTTTCTGCAGCGCATAAAATCTCCGAATATTATGACATACCACATAAAGTAATTGCCCTGCCTTTTTTACAGGAACAGACCCGTTCGGCCCTTGTTAATCGCTCTGAAGATTTGCCTGTTTTGAAATTCAACGAACTTGATGATTTAAGCCAAGCGCGAGAAAGTGCACATCAAGTATGGGTTCCCAATCGCAATGGACTATTTATGAATATCGCTGCAGTATTTGCCGAGAATCTCGGCGGACCCTCTGCCTTAATCACGGGTTTTAACCAAGAAGAGGCTGCGACCTTTCCAGATAACTCTGTAGAATTCATCGAGGCGATGAACCGATGTTTAAGCTATTCCACCCAGGAGAAGGTGATCGTTGTGAGTCCAACTTCGATGATGACCAAAACTGAAATTGTCAGAGAAGGGGTGCGCTTGAAGGTCCCTTTTGAGCATATCTGGAGTTGTTATGAGAGTAAGGAGAACCTATGTGGGCAGTGTGAGAGCTGCCTGCGCTTAAAACGTGCCCTGCTTAGAAATAATGCGCTGGGCCTGATCCAGCAACTGTTTGGTGCCCAATGAGAATCCCGAGAAAGAGGAAATGGTTATGAAATACATTGTCCAGCACGAACCCCTAAACTATGATGGTACTCAACTTCAATCATTGTTTGCCTATAAAAATTTTGGACTTATGGGTGATAGTATTAGCGTATTCCGTGGTTCGTGTCGTGTGGAACTAAACGAGATGGTGGATATGGAGGATGTCTTAGCGCAGGATTGGATTTATAGCCAAGACATGCTGCATTTTATTGTTGAACATTTTGAAATGGATTTAGAAAAGACAATTATTCGGCAACGTCTACTTATCGCCACAATTAAGGAAGAACTCGAGGCGCTCGGAGTTACAACCCTGAGCAGGAGTGGCGATGACCTCTATGAAGAAGACAAAAAACTCTCTGTAAGCATTAGCACCCTTTCGCCAGTATCCACCTTGATTCATTGTGGCTTGAATGTGTCAAATCAAAATACGCCGATTCCTACCATTGGTTTGGAAAACCTCCACATTCAGGATGTTTTTGGGTTAGGGGAGAGTGTCGCCAGACATTATTGCAAAGAAGTTCAATCCATGCGGCTCGCGCGTTGTAAAGTACGAGGGGTTCAGTAATGGTTAATCTACCGCTTACGGAAATTTTTTCATCAATTCAGGGAGAAGGTCCTTACGTCGGGGTAAGGCAACTGTTTTTGCGTTTACCCAAGTGCAACTTAACGTGTCCCTATTGTGACACAGAGACTAAAGTGCCACAACAATTCAGGATAGAGACGGTAGCAGGCTCACAACATTTTAACAAGCTGGATAATCCCATTGCTCTTGATAAGTTACTGGAACTCTTATTACAGACCTATGATTTTCCGATTCATCATTCTCTAAGTGTCACAGGAGGAGAGCCTCTGCTTTGGAGCAATGAACTTCGGGTTTTATTACCTTTATTAAAGGAAAAAGGTCTGACTATTTACCTCGAGACCAATGGGACCTTGCCGGATCAACTTCTTGATGTTATACCTTGGGTAGACATAATCAGCATGGATATTAAGTTGCCATTCGCTGATCAGGTCTACTGGGATGTTCATGAAGCCTTTTTACGCTCCAGTTTTCAAAAAGACGTCTTTGTTAAAATTGTTGTTGAAAAGGAAACGACCCTCAATGATCTTCAAAACGCTTGCGATCTAATTGCTGGAGTTGACCGATCAATCCTAACGGTTCTTCAACCTGTTACCCAAATACATGGGATTATGACTCCTAAACCATACCAGCTTTTAGAGTGGCAAAGCCTTTTTCTCGAGAAACTCATCAACGTTCGAGTTATTCCTCAAACCCACGTTTTCATAGGACAACTTTAAATATACGTTAGCAGAGGGACTATAGAGTAAAGGAGAAAAGAAAAAATGGGGATGGATTTAGAAAAGATTGAGCAGGCTGTCTATATGATTTTGGAGGCTATAGGGGAAGACCCTAGCCGTGAAGGGTTAAGGGATACACCGAAACGAGTGGCTAGGATGTATGCAGAAGTATTTTGTGGGTTACATGAAGACCCTAGTCAGCATTTTAAGGTACAATTTACCGAAGAACAACATGAAGAGATGGTAATCGTTAAGGATATTCCCGTTTATTCTATGTGTGAACATCATCTTGTTCCTTTCTATGGCAAGGCGCATGTTGCCTATATCCCCCGGAAAGGCAAGATAACTGGGTTGTCAAAATTTGCTCGCGTAGTTGAAGGGTTTGCTCATAGGCCACAGCTTCAAGAACGGTTGACATCACAAATTGCCAATGCTGTTATGGACGAACTTGATCCCCTTGGTGTTGTCGTTGTCATTGAAGCAGAACACATGTGTATGACCATGCGCGGCGTTAAAAAAGCAGGGTCACAAACCTTAACATCGGCAGTACGAGGGGTATTTAAATCCAATGATAGTACAAGAGCAGAAGCTTTTTCAATGATTCAAGGACACAAACGCTAGGAAAGAGGTAATCATGGATAATCACCAAACAAATTCGTCCGATCGTCAAGGAAAACTAGAACTTATTGCCACACAACGGGTCGGCGTAAATGGTGAGCTTTATAAAATCGTTGATTTTCTCAATAAGAATTTAAAGGATCATGGACTAATGTTTGGCTTGAGTAAGAAAGAGGAAAAAATGGTCATTTCTGTCTATGAGGTAGAGTGAATGGGGATAGGGCATGCATATTTTACTGACAAATGACGATGGTTATAATGCACCTGGGATTCAGACCTTATATCGTACCCTGAGCTCGCAGACAAAACATGATCTTAGCATTGTTGCCCCAGAAGGTCAGCGTTCCGCAACAGGTCACTCTATCACTTTGTTACAGCCTTTGTTTCTCACGGAACACAATCTTAAAGGAAAGCAGAAGGGGTATGAAATTAGTGGCACCCCCTCTGATTGTGTAAAATTGGCAATTCAAGGGGGGCTTATTTCTAAGCCTGATCTCCTTATTTCGGGTATTAACCAAGGCTCTAACTTAGGGACAGATATTTTTTATTCGGGGACAGTTTCAGCAGCGATGGAAGGTGTATTTCTCGGAGTTCCGGCCTTGGCAATATCTTTGGCGAGTTTTGAATTCACGAATTTTGAACCAGCCGCAGCTTATCTGGCAAGGCAATTAGATTTCATTGTTGAGCATCATTTAAAAGGGTTAGTGAATATTAATATCCCAGGCAAACCTCAGGCTGAGTGGCGTGGCTTAAAAGTGACTAAGCTTGGTAAAGCTGTCTATGAAAATGTTTTTGATCGTCGTGTTGATCCTCGGGGTAGAACTTATTTTTGGCAGAGTGGAAATTTGACGCAAGATCTTGAAGGAGATACAGATTTGAGAGCGATACAGGAGGATTTTATCTCCCTCACTCCGATGCGTAGTGATTTGACAGATTTTAAGTGTCTTCAGACTTGGCAAACTATGTTTGACAGGAACTATCGAAAACTTAACTTAAGCCAAATCCACAGGCGTTGGCAAAGGGCAGCTAAGTGCTCCTGTAGCGAGACTCGAACAGGACGTACGAAGTTAAAGCACCATTATAGCTTAAACAAGAAACGTTGAGTTTGAGCATCAGCCCATGGCTCGATAAAGGTTGTTCGAGGTTAGAACACCGCCATGGACGGCAAGGTGTTGTGATGACTTGGCATAAATAAAGGAGTACAGATACATCTGTACTCCTTTATGGGTTTAAAGGGAAGTGTTATTAAGAGATTCCTTTGCTCTACGAATCATAGTTTTGACCATACTTCCACCGATTCGCCCTCCCACATGGCCGCACTCACGAGAGGTCATATTTTCCCAGCCTTCGGTTTTAATTTTCGAGCTCAAGCCTAATTCGTCAGCAACTTCCCATTTGAATTGCTCCAACACGGATTGAGGTAAAATGCCACTGTTATTGCTATTATTTCGTCGACTCATAGTTTGCATCTCCTCTCACTTTATATTCGGGACAATTGTAGTATTCACTAATAATCGGCAGTATATAGCTTTCAGATTCTGGATGAAATATGTCTTTTTGCTAAGGGAGGAAGTTCTAGTATATGTGTTTATTTCAGGGTGGAAGAAATTTACCAAACCAAGGCAGCCGTCTTAAATCACTAAAAGTAACACCACCATTAAAAAATAGAATCGCACTGTAAAGGATCATACCTATAGAAAATTCACTGAAATATCCTGCAAGATGTCCGCCCATGATTGGATCTAAACAATGAAAAACAAGCAGCATGCCAATGCCCCCACTGATTGGTTGGAGAACGAAGCGATGAAGGTCCAGGGGCATGCCTGTATAGCGTGTAATAGCCATGAGATTTAGAACTGCCATGATAAAAAAACCAAAGGTAAACGCCCAAGCCGTTCCCCGGAGACCCCATTGGGGAAGGCCGGTAAGATATATTAATAGTGGGATGCGTAAGATAGAGGCAATGATCGAATGAAGGACTGGGAGATGAACTTTACCAAGTCCTTGAAGAATTCCCGTTGTGGTTTGTTGTAGATACGAAAAGATGCCTCCCAAAGCTAACACGCGTAAAACAGGAGCAATATCTGTACTCTTAAAAAATGCAGTAAGTGGCAGAGAAAAATAAAATAAGATAATAAGACATGGAATTCCGATCAGGATCGTTAAACGAATGGCTTCAGCACTACGGGCACGGACGACCTGAAACTGGCGTTGAGCGGCTGCTTCTGAAATGGCCGGAACCAGTGATGTTGCCAAGGCAAAGGTAAAGACACTTGGAAAGGTGAGTAAAGTAAAAGCAGCACCTCCAAGTTGACCAAATAAGGTTATTGCTTCTCGCGCTCCGTATCCGGCCACTTGAAGGCGCAGGGGAATGAGCATGGCATCTAAGGCAGATAGTCCTGTAGAGAGCAATCTTCCGGCTGTTACAGGAGAGGCCAAGTGCCATAATTTACTTAAGATGAGCCGTGTGGAATAACTAGGGCCTTGACGCTCTGGTTCAAAGTTTGGCTTTGCCCTCTGATATTGAAAGACTATAACTAATAACCCAACCCCTTCTCCGGCCAGCATGCCCAGGGCTAATCCTGCAGCAGCCCATTCAACTCCGGATTCGAGGAGCCGTAGTGCCGCTGTATAACCAAAGGCGACACGGACAACTTGTTCACATATCTGGCTAATAGCTGTTGGGACCATGTTTTGTAAACCTTGAAAGTAACCGCGAAAAACTGAAGATATGGAAACAATAAAAATCGCTGGCGTGCAAATAAGAAAAATATTTAGCACTCGGGGGTCAGGGAAAATTCGATGGGCTAAGTATGGGGAAACGAAATAAAGGGCAATTGATACAAGGGCACCTGAAACAGTCAGAATTTTCAGGGCAAGTCGAAAAATGGCGTTTGCTTGTAAAACGTGTCCGAGGGATACTTCTTCTGCGACCATTTTAGCAATTGCGAGCGGAATCCCAGCTGTTGTGAAGACGAGAGCCAACATGTAGATCGGAAAAACCATAGTAAAGAGACCATAGGCTTCACCGCCAATATGGGACATAATTAAATATTGATAGACAAAACCCAGGATTCGGTTAAGTAAATTTGCTCCCAACAATATGGTCGCACCATAGACAAAGGTTCTTCTCGGCATGTAACCCTCCACAAGCGAAGTTTTTTATAGAAAGAATTAAATGTTTACTTCTAATCCTTATGCTAAAGTAAAAAAGGAAATGCTTAGGATTTTGAGCCCTACCGAGAGAAAGAATTTTCGCGGAGAGAATATTGGCCTAGAATTGGGGTATTATACCTCCGAATAGGAGGAATCGTTGTGTGGAAACTTATCAAAAACGCCAAACTTTATTGTCCAGAACTTAGAGATGACACAGATGTCATGATTGTCGGTAAAAGTATTGCTGCCATCGGTAAAAATTTGCAACTCCCCGACTATGTGTTAGGGGAAGTTGTTGACCTTCAAGGCCAACCTTTAGTTCCAGGTTTTATCGATGCCCATGTCCATATCTGCGGAGGCGGGGGAGAGGCAGGTCCAGCTTCGCGCACTCCGGAAGTTCAACTATCCCAATTAACTCGGGGAGGAACAACAACGGTCGTTGGCTGCTTGGGGACAGATTCCGTATCCCGGTCTATAGCGGAGCTTTTGGTTAAGGCTAAAGCCCTTGAGGATGAGGGAATAACGACATTTGTTTATAGCGGTGCTTATCAAGTGCCGGCGAGAACACTGTTACCAACCTTGCAACAAGACTTGACCTTGATTGAAAAGATCATTGGGGCCGGAGAAATCGCGATCTCGGATCATCGTTCAGCCCAACCTCAAATTGCGGAACTTGAGCATTTAGCGGCTGAAGCTCGAGTGGGCGGGATGCTTGGCGGAAAAGCAGGGGTAGTCCATCTTCATCTTGGGGAGGGAAAACGAGGACTGCAACCGATCTGGACAATTCTTGAACAAACAGAGATTCCCATTACGCAGTTTATGCCTACCCACATCAACCGAACGCATTCCTTACTGGAACAAGGAGTCCAGTTTCTTCTCGCGGGTGGTCAAATTGACCTTACGGCTGGGTGCGACGATTTTCCCGCTGAACTACAGGTACCAGCTGTCTTACAAATGTTTAACGAACGACAAATTCTTAATGATCGAGTTACTGTTACTTCAGACGGGAATGGAAGTATGCCTCAGTATAACGAAGCAGGCGTACTGATTGGTATGGGAGTTGGTTCGGTAGAGGTACTGTGGCGTGATGTCAGAGAGTCAGTTATAAATTATGGACTTCCGTTAGAAGTGGCTTTGCGAACGATTACCGCTAATGTGGCAAATGTTCTTCGCCTTAAGAATAAAGGCATGATTAAGGTTGGTTACGATGCAGACCTGGTGCTCCTTAATGAAGACTTACAGGTCCAAAGTGTTTGGGCGATGGGGAGATGTATGGTGGAGAATAATCAAACCAGGATATGGGGGACTTATGAAAAGAGAAGCTGATTTAAGAAGAAAAAAGAGCTGTTTGCGATTCATTCGCTGACAGCTCTTTTTTCTTCTTATCAGAAAGTATAACTTGCGTTATATACTTTCTAAGCATAAGGGCAACTAGGCAGCCGCCTTCGCCAAAGCTTGGCACCAGCCAAGTTTTCTTTATACGGTCGTCAAAACTATTAAATTACTAATTATGGATAAAATAACTTGTTTTAGGATTGAAGTTATTTACAGAGGATGATAAACTTATGTTAGTAGGAACTAACATGATAGAGCATAAGTCGATTGGAGACGAGATATGTGTACCTTGAATACAGAGGATAAAATTTTGAATGCTGCCATTGTTCTCTTCTCGCAAAAAGGCTTTACCGCGGTAACAACTAAAGAAATTGCTAAAGTAGCGGGAGTAAGCGAAATGACGCTATTTAGGCACTTCGAAAGCAAGCAGAATCTGTTCGAAAAAGCATTCGATAAATTTGTTTTTTCCCCTAAATTTTTAGCTTTATTCGAGGGGTTGGAATGGGATCTGGAAAGAGACTTAAATAAAATATGCTCTTCTTATCAAGATATATTGTGTAAAAATCAAAAGATTATTTTGATGCATTTTAAGAACGAAGAATTAAACCCCAATTTTGATGCGGCGTTATTTAGGTTTCCAAATGAGTTCAAAAGGCTATTAGATTACTATTTTGAGGAAATGAGAAATAGGGGGGCCATAAGGGAAAATCCTGAAACCTTGGCTATGAGTTTTTTGGCTACCAATTTGGGTCTATTTATTACTTCTTTAGTTATGAATAAATTGACTTTTGAAACGGATATTCAGACATGTATCTCGAGCTGCGTAAAAATTTTTGCAAAAGGAATAACCGGTTAACTGTGAATAACTTTCAAAATTCAGATTTCTTAATGTTGGACATAGTGGAGGAAGAAAATGAGTAGAATTTTAAATATTGGCCTGGATATTGGTTCTACAACTGTAAAAATAGTTGTTTTAGATGGTGTTAATAAAACTATTGTTTATAAGAAATATCTAAGACATTTTTCGAATATTAAAAATACTGTCATTGTGATGCTTGATGAGGCCAAAACCTCCCTGCAAGGGCACTTATTGACCCTAATGGTTACAGGATCAGGGGGCTATAATATTTCCCAAAAGTTAGACATTCCTTTTATCCAAGAAGTAATTGCTTGTACAAACGCTATTAAAATAGTGATTCCGAATACTGATGCGGCCATAGAACTTGGCGGCGAGGACGCCAAGATAACGTATTTTGGAGAATCGATTGAGCAGCGAATGAATGGAACGTGTGCCGGAGGTACTGGGGCATTTATTGATCAAATGGCCTCCTTATTACAAACAGATGCCCCGGGTTTAAATGAGCTTGCCAAAAACTATCATACCATTTACCCGATTGCTTCCCGATGTGGTGTGTTTGCCAAGACCGATGTACAGCCCTTGTTGAATGAAGGAGCTGCCAAGGAAGATATTGCAGTTTCTGTTTTACAGGCTGTTGTTAATCAGACGATTAGCGGCTTGGCTCAAGGTCGTCCGATCGGTGGAAATGTGGCATTTTTGGGTGGGCCGCTTCATTTTATGTCAGAGCTAAGACAACGTTTTATCGAAACGCTTCATTTGAAGAATGAAAATGTAATTTTCCCCGAAGACTCACAATTTTTTGTGGCGATTGGAGCCGCGTTGTCCTCACGTGATAAAGTGCCGTTTACACTAGAGTGGTTATATGAACGAGTGCCACTGATTCATACTGTCAATAATACTGAGAGCGAAAAATTAGAAATTCTATTTGCCAACGCAGAGGAATATGGAGAATTTAAAGCCAGGCATGCTCTGCATAAGGTCAGACGAGTGGAACTTGATAGCTATGCGGGAAATGCCTATCTTGGGATTGATGCCGGATCAACAACCACCAAGATTGCGCTTGTCGATGAAGCGGGAAGTTTATTATACTCCCACTATGGCAGTAATATGGGCAACCCGTTAGAGTCTACAATAGACGCCTTGCAAACTTTGTATCGAAAACTTAATAAGCAGACAAGAATTATAAACTCTGCCGTTACCGGTTATGGAGAGCAGCTGATCAAAGCAGCCCTGAGAGTGGATATTGGAGAAATTGAAACGGTAGCCCATTACACGGCGGCCAATTTTTTCCGACCGGGTGTTGATTTTGTTTTAGATATTGGTGGGCAAGACATGAAAAGTTTAGTAATCCGTGATGGTGTAATTGAGTCCATCACCTTAAATGAAGCTTGTTCTTCAGGGTGTGGATCTTTTGTTGAAACGTTTGCCAATTCGCTCAACATGAATGTCCAAGAGTTCGCCAAATTGAGCCAGAAGTCAAGACATCCCGTCGATCTCGGGACGCGTTGTACGGTATTTATGAACTCTAGAGTAAAACAAGCTCAGAAAGAAGGCGCTGAAATTTGTGATATTTCAGCCGGGATAGCGATATCAGTCATCAAGAACGCTTTGTTTAAAGTGATTCGCTTGCGAAACGTCGAGGAGCTTGGGGAAAAAATTGTCGTTCAGGGTGGCACCTTCCATAATGATGCCGTCCTGAGGGCCCTTGAAAAAATTACGAAACGAGAAGTGGTACGTCCCGATATAGCGGGCATCATGGGGGCTTTTGGTGCCGCCTTGATTGCTCAAGAGCGTTATGAAAATGGGTATCAAACCAATCTTATGCAAGAGCAGGATTTGCTTGATTTTACAACAGATACCTCGATGAAACGGTGTGGATTATGTGGGAACAATTGCTTAGTTAGTGTGAAGCATTTCTCCAGCGGAAGTGACTATATTTCAGGAAATCGCTGTGAAAGAGGCACTGGGAAAGACGTTGCCAAAAGTGAGATTCCCAATCTTTATGAATATAAATACAAAAGAGTATTTAATTATAAGCCCTTAAGCAATGATAAAGCAGTGCGAGGGACTATCGGAATTCCGCGGGTTTTGAATCTCTATGAGGATTACCCTTTCTGGTTTACATTCTTTACAGAGCTAGGTTACCAAGTCATTATTTCTGGTCGCTCAACCAAAGAAATCTATGCGCAGGGAATGGATACGATTCCGTCAGAGTCTGCATGTTACCCGGCCAAACTTGTGCATGGACATATTGCTGATTTAGTGAAAAAAGGGATAAAAAAAATCTTCTATCCCTGCATCCCTTATGTCCAATCGGAAGATCCAGAGGCAGACAACCATTATAACTGTCCAATCGTTACCTCTTATCCAGAGACAATCAATGCCAACATGGATAGTCTCAGAGGACCTAATCTAACTTTTTATCACCCTTTCTTACCATTGGATAGGCCCAGTAGAATGCTAAAACGCTTGGCTGAAGAATTAGAACCCGAAGGAATACCAAAGTATGAGCTAGCCAGTGCTTTGAATAAGGCTTACGCGGAACAAGCCAGGTATAAGCAAGACGTAAGAATAAAAGGAGAAGAAACCTTAGACTATATCCGTGCCAAAAAGATCAAAGGAATTGTACTTGCAGGCAGACCCTATCATATTGACCCGGAAATAAACCACGGCATACCTGAGATGATAGGATCCTATGGGTTCGCTATATTATCGGAAGATGCTATCCAACATCTGAGCAAGGTCGAAAGGCCTTTGCGTGTCGTCGACCAATGGGTATACCATTCAAGATCGTATACTGCGGCCAGCTATGTTGCCGAGCAGAGTGACTTAGAGTTAATTCAATTAAATTCGTTTGGATGTGGTCTCGATGCAGTGACTACGGATCAGATGAAAGAAATACTTGAGGCCTTTGGAAAAATTTACACCGTTTTGAAAATCGATGAGATTAGTAATTTGGGTGCTGCAAGAATACGGTTGCGTTCCTTGATCGCAGCCATTAACGAGCGAAAGAAGCAGAATTTTATCCCCAAGAGACTTTATGATAAGCCGGCCAAAGTTATATTTACCAAGGAAATGAAAAAAACCCATACAATTCTGGCTCCCCAAATGTCCCCGATACATTTTCAATTTTTCAAAACTGGATTCGAGGATGCGGGGTATACGATTGAGTTTTTACCGTCTGTCGATAAGTTGGCGATCGATGAAGGCTTAAGGTATGTGCATAATGATGCTTGTTATCCGGCCATTATCGTTGTTGGTCAGTTAATAAAAGCGTTGAGATCCGGTAACTATGATTTAAACAATACGTCGGTCATTATTACGCAAACTGGCGGTGGATGCCGAGCTACGAACTATATCGCTTTTATTAGAAAAGCGTTAAAAGATGCCAAGATGGAACATGTCCCGGTGATTGCCTTAAATATGGGGAATTCGTCTGGCTTGGAGAATAATCCCGGTTTCAAATTTACACTTCCTATGTTTCATAAAATAATGAGAGGACTTATCTACGGGGATCTTTTAATGCGGGTCCTTTATAGGGTGCGCCCGTATGAAAAATTTCCGGGTTCTGCTAATCTCTTATATGACTATTGGGTTAAGCGCTGCCTGGAAACTTTGAAGAAAGGGAATCGAAGGGACGACGCAGAAAATATTCGCCAAATTGTTAAGGATTTTGATAATTTGGAACTCTACGAGGATCTGATCAAACCAAAGGTTGGTGTTGTCGGAGAAATCTTGGTTAAATTCCACCCTACAGCGAATAATAATATTGTGGAACTGTTGGAGGCTGAAGGGGCGGAGGCTGTCGTTCCGGACCTGACTGACTTTCTGTTATACGGTGCGTTTGATAATGGTATTAAATATAAAAAACTATCCGGCGGTTTTTGGGAAATGGTGTCTGGAAAGCTTTCTATAAACAGAATAGAATCTTATCGCAAAGAGATGAAGAAGGTTCTGGGAGCAAGTAAACGGTTTGCAGCTCCAAAACCCATCGAAGAGATCGCCAAATATGCAGAACGACATCTCTCGCTTGCCAACCAGTCTGGAGAGGGCTGGTTCCTGACGGGAGAGATGGTCGAGCTGATTCGAAGTGGAGTAAATAATATCGTGTGCTTACAACCGTTTGCCTGCCTACCTAACCATATTACGGGTAAAGGCATGTTCCGAGAGATCAGACGATCGTATCCTTTAGCAAATATTGCGCCTATTGACTATGATCCAGGGGCAAGTGAGGTTAATCAACTAAATCGCATCAAACTTATGCTTTCTGTAGCCGTAGAGAATCTATCCACCAAGATAATGGATTCTAAAGGAGCAGCGGTGAAGTTAGAGAGTAATTTATTAGACGGTAAACTGGCGCTAATGAATTTAGATCCTAAGTTACGAGAATGTAAACTTGATTAAAATCACAAGTAACGGGGTTATCCTTTCTTACGAAGGATAACCCCGTTACCGATTCGAGCGCTGTGTTAGCTGTGTTAAATGCCAAGCGAGTTGAGAAGTTTAATCAGATCAGTCAAGGAGAAGGGTTTTGAGATACAATATTTTACTAACCCGTTTTCTAGTAATGTTTCTACGCCCTTTTCATCAGTATGCGCAATCAAAATAACTGGTAGATCTGGGGATAAGTTAGAGATTTTGGTTAGAACGTCTATTCCCCTTATACCAGGCATTTCTGAATCCAATAAAACAACGGATGGTCTACATTCCTGGATTCTTGCCAAAGCCTGCAAGCCATCGGAAGTTGCCTCAACTGAATAACCTTCTTGAGTCAATACTTCAATTAAAAGACGTCGGATTCCAGTATTGCTCTCAATAACTAATGCCTTTTTCAAAGTGTGCCCTCCTATTCGTAGGATATAATTCTTAAAATTCATTTAAGAAGACGCTTTTTTCCAGTTGTGAAAATAATAGCCAGAGGATTTGAGATAGGATAATTCTAACATTTTATAATACTCATGGTCAATACAAATCATACTAATAGACATTAAAAACTTCATTTCAGATACCCTAGAATAGAAACAAAAGGCATAAAACACTTCAAATTTGGGCATCTTACCTATTTAGATAGAGACAGTCACGATGACGATGATGTGGAGTACGGAGGGGTTTTGGGTGCGAGTTTTAGCATTCTTGCTCGCTATGACTATTATGCTACTGCTTAGCTTAGCATTAAAAGCTGAAGTTGATTTTAGATACCAACGTATTGAAGAGGAAGATCATATTGATATCCAATTGTTTGCCTTCCACGGGCTATGGCATACTCAATATCAAATTCCAACCCTTCAGCTGGAATGGGAAAAAGGACCACAGCTAGAAATCGAACAGACTGCCAAAGGAAAAGGTGGAAAACGAGAAGCAACGACAAAAACACGTTTTCGTTACCTGCGGAGAGGGCTGTTAAGCCATATTTGGAAAAAGGTGCCTGGTTTATTAAGCTATCTAGGCCGAGTGAAGAGTCAATTCTATCGGGGAATCCATTGTAAGGGGATTAACTGGCAGATCGAAATCGGCTACAAAGATGCAGCTCAGACGGCGATTGCGGCCGGAGCTTTTTGGTCTATGTTGGGTTTTGCACTTGCCCACCTTTATCAACAGGTGACGGTTGAGGTCCCCTGCCCAGCGTTGGTTGTTGTCCCACAGTTTAAAAAAGAAGGATTCCGATGTGACATTCAATGCATATTTCATTTAAGAATGGGTCATATTATTTTTGCAGGTATAAATTTATTGCGAGCGTTTAAACGGGGTATAAGGGGGTAAATGTATGGGGAATCATCCGATTGAATCCTTAATGAAAACAGCCATGGAGAGTATCCAACAGATTGTGGATGTGAACACGATCGTTGGTGATGCGGTAGAATCTCCTGATGGGTCCGTGATTATTCCGATATCACGGGTTTCTTGTGGTTTTGCAGCAGGAGGTAGTGAGTTTGCACCACCAGAGGATAATAAAGAGAATGGGAATACAGGAAACTCACCCGGACAAGCCACACAACTCCCTTTTGGAGGGGGTGCCGGAGCCGGAGTGTCAGTACAACCCGTTGCTTTTTTGGTCGTAGGTAATGGGACAGTTCGACTTCTTCCCGTCGATAGTAACGTGGTAGTTGATCGATTGATCGATACAGTTCCTGATTTATTAGATAAGATTGCGGGAATGTTTCATAAGAAAAAGAGAACTTCGGATGAAATTATCCTTGCCCGTGACTAAACGGATCGTGATTTAGGATGATAAATAAAATAATCAAAAAAGAACGAGAGATCTCGTTCTTTTTTGATTGTCCTGATCATACATTCTAGCCAAGGGGGTGGGAGATGGTTAATCTCATCTGGCTTTTTATGTTAGCGACAGGTATTATTGTCTCTGCGTTCAATGGGCACATCGAAAATGTGACGGTCTCTGCCATGAAAGCAGCAGAACTGGGGGTAGAGGTAGCCATTGAACTAATCGGTGTGATGAGCTTATGGCTAGGACTCATGCGTTTGGCAGAGGAAGCTGGTTTTATTAAGGGGATTGCCCGCTTATTTGGCCCTGCTATTCGTCGTTTATTTCCCTCTCTTAAGCCTGATAGTCCTGCCCTAGGGGCCATTATTATGAATTTAAGTGCCAATATATTAGGGCTGGGTAACGCTGCTACCCCCTTTGGACTGAAAGCCATGCAAGAACTCCAAAAGGAAAATCCGACACCCGACGAGGCAAGCCCTGCCATGATTACGTTTCTGGCATTAAACACGTCCTGTATTACCTTAATCCCAGCTACAATAATAGGAGTTCGACTTAAGGCAAATTCCGCCAATCCAACGGAAATTATCGGGACAACAATCGTTGCGACAGGATGTGCTATGTCGGTTGCTATGATTGTGGATTACCTTATTCGTCACAGGAGGAGAAAATGAGGGTTATTGCTGAGATCTCTCGTTGGGCGATTCCATTACTTTTATTGTTTATCCCAGTGTTTGCTTACCTGAAAAATGTTCCTGTCTATGAATCTTTCGTAGCAGGAGCAGAGGAAGGGTTCAAAACTGGTGTGCGGATTCTGCCTTTTTTAATTGGAATGCTTGTGTCAATTAGAGTTTTCGTAGACTCTGGAGCGCTCGAAATAGTATCAAGTTGGTTACAGCCACTGTTTAGCGTGTTAGGATTGGATTCAAACTTTGCAGCGATTATACCTTTAGCTATAATGCGTCCTCTGAGTGGTTCAGGGGCCTTAGGGGTTGCGACACAGCTAATTAATCAACATGGACCGGATTCCTTCATTGGACGTTTAGCATCAACGCTGCAGGGGAGTACGGACACCACATTCTTCGTACTAACGGTCTATTTTGGTTCTGTTGGAATCAAAAAGTATCGTTATGCTCTTAAATTAGGACTCTTAGCGGATCTTGTTGGCCTGATAGTATCTGTTTGGATTGTTAGCAAGACGTTTTATTGATTGACACTTTGTGCATACTAACAATGGACCGAAAGGAGGCATTGTATAGTATGCTTTATATAGTTCTACCCGCGTATAATGAAGCCGCGGCGCTCCCGACGTTACTTGCAGATATCGAACAGAACTGTGCGTCAATCCCTCATCAAATTATTGTCGTCAATGATGGAAGTACTGATTGTACTCTGGATGTCGTCCATAACTATTCTCTCACGCATAAAAACGTACACAAAGTTAACCACGATCAAAACCAAGGACTTGGAGCAGCTTTAAACAGCGGTTTTCAGTTTGTCTTGAACTTTAACCAGAATCAAGGCAACCTAACCAAAAACAATGTTTATCAAGACCAGAAAGTCCCGGATCTGCTTATAACGATGGACGCAGATAATACCCAACCAGCAGACTGTATTCCCTTGCTGTATGAGGAAATTTGTGCGGGGGCTGACCTTGTCATTGCTTCGCGTTATGCTCAAGGCGGGGAACAGCACGGGCTTTCATTAGGTCGGAAGGCGCTATCTTGGGGAGCTGGGCAAGTCATGCGTTATTTTGCTCCCATCGCAGGTGTGCGGGATTATTCATGTGGTTACCGTGCTTATCGGCTTTCGATCCTAGCCGAAGGAACTCGACTATATGGACCAAACATCATTAAAAGTCGAAATTTTTCGGGGATGGTTGAATTGTTGTTAAAAGTTGCTCCTTTGGCAGGGCGCGTTTCTGAAGTCCCCTTAAAACTCCACTACGAACTTAAAAAAGGTGCCAGTAAAATGAGAATAGGAGCAACGATTTGGGGGTATGTTCAACTAATCTATCAGATAAAACGCAAGAGCTGGAGTGTAGTAGAATGGGCAGAGGAATAAGACGTGTACTCTTGTTTCTGATTCTACTGGTTGCCTTGGGTGTTCGTCTACGGGGAATAACAAATCCTTTGTTAGATGATCAAGCTTGGCGACAGGCCGATACGGCTAGTATTGCGGCTCATATGCTGGGCCATTTAACGGATATTCCGAGTGTATTCTTGCCTCAACTCAATTATGATGGGATTACCCCCCAAAGGGTTGAATTGGAATTTCCTTTTTTACCTTACCTTCTGGCCTGTACTTGGACTCTGTTCGGTTGGGCAGATATTTGGGGACGGCTCTGGTCAGTCGTCTTATCTTTAATTACGGTGGGTGGAATCTATGAGCTAGGACGGAAAATGTTTACGGAGCGCGCTGGGCTTATGGCAGCAGCAATTTATGCCTTAATGCCCTTAGCGATATATTATGGACGAGTTGTGATGCCCGAACCGATGGCTCAAGCTTGGAGTATTTGGGCCTTAGTTATGATCTGGAGATGGAGAACTACTCAAGAGGAGAGTGGGGTCTGGAAAGCTGGCGTGTTAATGGCCGGGGCAATCTTAGCTAAGCTTCCTCAGTTAATGTTGTTTCCGGTTGCCCTTATGCTGGGCTTTTGGCCACTGAATCGTGAGCGGGTAGCCAAGCTTGTCGGTTATAGTATGATTGTGCTTATGCCACCAATGGTATATTATTTATGGGTACATTTTAAAGTCGCAGCTTCGAGTCAGTTTGTCACCGGAATCTTGACTGGACAAGTAGTAACGGCGAGTACCTTAGACTGGAAATTACTAAGTAAAACTATTCGGAGAGGATTTACAGATAGCATTCTGCTTCTTTCTGGAGTGGGATTGTGCCGCCTAATCTTTTTCCGTTCTCCGGTGCGTATGGCACTCTTGGCTTGGGTTGGGATAGTAGTTCTTTATATCGGAGTTGTTTGTGCTCATATTCCCTTAGATTACTACTTAGTTCCTGTATTACCTCTTGCCGCCTTACTCGGTGCTTATGCCTTGGATGGGATAAAAGGCCGACCGCTAACAATGCTTGGAATTGTACTCTTGGTATGGATCAACCGGAGTTCTTATACCTACTTAACGCCAAAATATCAGTGGAATCAGGAATACCTCAGCCAAGCACGGTGGATTGAAAGGCATACTTCAGCTTCAAGTATTCTTGTCTTAAGTGATCCAGCGCCGATGACATTTTATTATGCGCATCGTGTCGGGTTTCGTTTAACTAAGGTCGGGGATAAGGTGATTCCTTCTAAATTACTCCAGCAGTTCCCCGGCGATTATTTCGTTCATCTTCCCAAAAGCTCCCATAATGAACTGTTTTGGGAAACTATTCGAAAGAGTTATCCAGAAATAGGGCCGGGTATTTTTGATCTCAAAAGACCCAAGCCTAATTAAATTTGCACTGCCAGATAGTACAGAGGAGAAGGAGAACAGAAATCCATGGAAAGTGAGACTACGGCTCAAAACAGAGGAGCTGAAGAACGTCTGCAAAAAGTGCTTGCCCAAGCTGGAGTGGCCTCTCGTCGCCATGCAGAACAACTTATTGTAGATGGTCGAGTGACAGTTAATGGGGATAAGGTTTCTGCTTTGGGGACTAAGGTAGGTATTCAAGACCAGATTGAAGTGGATGGGCTTCCAGTTCAACGATCTGAGGAGTTGCATTATTATCTGCTCAATAAACCGATTAGCGTAATTACAAGTGCCAGTGACCCGCAAGGGCGTCCCACAGTGGTTGATTTAATGAAAAATGTTCCAGCACGGGTTTATCCTGTCGGAAGGCTGGATTATGATACATCGGGCTTATTAGTGCTTACCAACGATGGAGAACTAGCCCATCGCTTAATGCATCCCTCATATAGCATAGATAAAACTTACCGGGTATGGGTACAAGGAACGGTGAGCATTAATGCTCTTGAAAATTTACGGCAAGGGGTATCGCTTGAAGATGGCAACACCGCTCCCGCTAAAGTTGAACGCGTGAGCGGTGCTACCAAGAGAACGAGAGGCGGTTCCAAGGGTGAAGCTCTGGAAGTCTTAGAGGTGACAATTCATGAAGGTCGAAATCGCCAAATCCGACGGATGTTTGCAGCTCTGGGATATTTAGTGGTTAAACTTGAGCGGGTAAAATTTGGACCGTTAACTCAGGAGAAAACCCTCAGTTCGGGGACTTACCGAGTACTTACTGGCCAGGAAGTGCAAGAATTACGTTCCCAAGTAGGGCTATGAAAGTAACTTGCGCTTAACCGATAGGGTAAAGGGGATGTGTAATTTCCGTATTCCATTTCTCGATGTCTCTTCCGCCAAAGGCCCGTAAGGCGTTCGCTACGGAATTGATTTTTTCGTGGTTTGTTTGGATCAGAACGAGCCAATGCCCTGACCGCACTTCATGTTCATAATGTCGTGACCGGATCTCAGAGAGGCCATAACTCATGAGTACTTCGACAAGCCCACGGCCTTGGGGTTGGTGCATGAGTTGACTGGCTAGCGGGCCAGCGACAACCACCTCCCCGAGGTTGGGTACGTTGAAGGGCGGAGCTTGAACTAACCAGGCATTAAATTTGTCTAAGTTAATTTCACTGGGGTAATATGCTAATTCGTTAGCAATTTCTTCGCGGAATTCACCTTGATGGAGGTATTCAATTCGAACTATGACGGATAATTTACTATTGGCTAAGGATTCTCCTTGAATCTCTTCAATCGCCTCTTTTGTTTGTTGAGGTCCTTTGAAAATAGCAATGGCTGTTTTACGCATTTCGTTTTTCCTCCTTTAATCAATAGCTCAGTATGAACCTAGTGTTAACCTCGTGAATTTTCTTAGTATGTCCACAAATTACAACCTTAAAGCAAGACTTGCAGGAGAAAATCAAACCCATGGAGAATGTTTTCATGACGAAATAAATGAGATAAAGCTTTAAAATAGGGAAACGGAGAGAGTGGATGATGAAAATTCGGATTGGGAATGAGCTCCTTACTGAACACATTCGAGTGCGGATTCGTTTAGATTTTCGCGGGGAATCTCGGAATGGGCGCTTTTTCTTTGGCGGAAAAAGTAAAGAAGAAATTGCTGAAACTATGCGGGAACAGCAGGTTACCTTATTGCGTAATGTTCCACTGCAAGGAATTATGATGGAAGATGTCGATCTGAGTCTTGAAGTTTATGCGGTAAGTCAAGGAGATGGGAGACGGAATATTGAGGCTGCCTATGCGCCAATTATTTTAACCCTTCGTATCGAGAACCTCGATGATTTACTTCCCCTTTTGATTAAACCTGAATTTCGTAAAATTGAGTTTCTGAGCCCTGAAAATATTTCGCTGCACCGCTTGGACATGGAACGATTGCTCTTTCGTTTGAGTCAATCATTTCAGCAAGAGATAAAATCGTTAGAACAGAAATATTCGCGCTAAGCTAAGCGCTGGCGTAGATTATAAAGAGCTCAACGACGCTTTTGACAGCGGAGAAGGCCTTGTGAAGTGCTTCTTCGCTCTTTTTGTTTTATAAACATATATTCGACAATAAAATCTAATTTATCGTTATTTTTTCTTCGAAAAGCCATTTAGATATTGAAATTTTCGCAACATTAGATTAATATATACATAGTGGTCTGACCGCCATACAATCAGTCGGATGGATTATCAATCCTTTACTTAAGGGGCGGAAACTAGGGGGTGGGACAAAGGATTAGCGAAGGAAAAGGCCTGACTAAGATCAAAATAAAAGGGTAAGCTAGGATAATAGTTTAGGAAAGGTGGAAATATCTATGCCATGGACACAGAACTATGCTGCTCTCGGCCATAGTATTGAGCTCACAGCGTTTGTAGTGGCTATTCCAATTTTTTATCTGTTTTGGGCTTTAGCAATCAAACGGATGAAAGGTCATATTGCGGGGAGTACCACGCTCTTATTAACAATAGTTGACGTTGTACTTGTTTATAAAATGCCACTGGGCAGTGCACTTTCCGCAACTGTCCTTGGACTCCTCAATGGAGTGTTCCCTATTGCCTGGATCGTCGTTGCTGCAGTCTTTTTGTATAATCTGACAGTTGAAGCTGGGCAGTTTGATGTCATTAAAAGTTCAATCGCTTCTTTGTCTAGTGACCGACGTCTACAAGTCCTGTTGATTGCGTTTTCGTTTGGAGCGTTTCTGGAGGGGGCTGCCGGCTTTGGCACTCCAGTAGCGATTAGTGGTGCGATTCTGATTGGTCTGGGGTTTGAGCCCCTTTCTGCCGCCGGACTGTGCTTGGTTGCCAACACAGCGCCTGTTGCCTTTGGTGGAATTGGTATTCCTATTATTACAGCAAGTGCTGCGACCGGGGTTAGTGCTAACCTCATCTCCATAGCAGTTGGACGTCAAGTTCCGTTCCTTTCTGTGTTTGTGCCCTTGTATTTGATTATTATTATGGCTGGTTGGAAAGGGGCCAAAGAGGTCCTGCCGGCTATTGCTGTCTCCGGGTTGACGTTCGCCATCGCTCAGTGGTGGTCTTCAAATTATTTGGGACCATACCTTCCCGATATCATTGCTTCCTTATTTTCTCTGGTTTCCACAGCAGTTTTCATTAAATTCTGGAAGCCAAAAACTATTTGGCGTTTTCCACATGAGAAAAACCAGAAAATCGTGGAGCACCAAAAGTATCCGCTTGGTAAAATTCTCAAAGCTTGGTCACCATTTGCCATTCTGACTGTAATCGTAGGTATATGGGGAACTGATGGGTTCAAAAATTTGGTTGTTAATCAGCTTAAATGGTTTGTTAACATTCCTCATTGGCCCGGCTTGGATGGACTCGTATACAAAGCAGCGCCATTTGTTTCGAAACCTACCGTTTATGGTGCTAGTTATCGCTGGGATTTCTTCATGGCGGCAGGGACAGCAATTTTGGTTACTGCGATCATTACCATGTTGATTCTGCACATTAGTCCAAGTAAAGGAATCAGTGTGTTTGGAGCAACGGCCAAACAACTGACCTATCCGGTCATCACGATTGCTTCGGTTCTTGGTTTTGCCTATCTGGCCAACTATTCGGGCCTTTCTTATACACTGGGCCTCTTATTGGCCCAAACGGGTCATGCGTTTCCGTTCTTTTCTCCGTTCCTCGGTTGGATCGGCGTATTCCTCACAGGTTCTGACACCTCTGCTAATGCTCTCTTTGGTATGTTGCAACAAGTTACAGCTCAACAAATTGGTATCAATCCTGTCCTGACTATTGCAGCGAACTGTGCTGGAGGCGGCCTTGGGAAAATGATTTCGCCGCAATCGATTGCCGTAGCTGCTGCAGCAACGGGTTTGGTTGGTAGAGAATCGGATCTTTTCCGTTTTACCTTAAAACATTCTCTACTCCTCTTAGTTTTTGTGGGTATCTTGATCTATTTACAAGCGTATCTCTATCCTGGCATGATTCCAACGGTAACAGCAGCAATACACTAAATATTTAAAAAAAGGGGTATTGTGGGAAGTGGGTGTCCATTAACCCTTCCCACTTTGTTGAATGCAGAAAGAAAATTTCAATTACATATTGAAATTTCTGCCTAATTGGATTAGTATATAGTTAGGTGGTCTGACAAGTAGACCATCGACTGGCACTTTAAAGGGGGTATAAGGATGTTAGCTCGTGAAGTCTTGGATGAACTTGTTAAAATGCTCGGTAGTGAAAATGTCCTCACAGAGCAAGAAGACTTATTGACTTATGCTTATGACGCGACTGCGGCGATGAAACATCATAAGCCGGATGTTGTGGTTTCGCCCCTTTCTACAGAACAGGTGGCTGAGGTCGTTAAAATCGCCATCCGTTACCATGTCCCTATCTATCCGCGTGGTTCAGGAACGAACCTCAGTGGGGGAACGATTCCCACTGAAGGGGGTATCGTTCTCTCCATGCTCAACCTAAATAAAATTCTGGAAGTAGACCAGGATAATTTAACAGCAACCGTTCAACCTGGGGTGATTATTCAGACTCTTAATGATGAAGCGGCCAAGCTCGGTTTATTGTATCCACCGGATCCCGGTACAGTCACCACGGCAACGATGGGAGGCTCGGTTTCGGAGTGTTCGGGCGGATTGCGCGGGCTGAAATACGGTGTAACCAAACATTATATTATGGGTTTGCAATTAGTTTTAGCGAATGGAGAAATTATCCGTTGGGGTGGAAAAACGGTAAAAAATGTCACAGGATATGATTTAGTAGCTCTCTTTACTGGGGCGGAAGGAACATTGGGGATTATCACCGAAATCATCGTGAAACTAATTCCGGCTCCCGAAGCACGGAAAAGTATCCTGGCTGTTTTTGATGATGTTGATAAGGCCGGGAGGGCCATTGCCGCCATTATCCGCAATAAGATTATTCCGGCAACTCTCGAGATTATGGATAATGTAACGATTCAGACTGTGGAGCATTTTGTGCACGCAGGACTTCCACTCGATGCCCAAGCAGTTCTCTTGTGTGAAGTTGATGGGTACAAAGAAGTAGTCGAACGAGAAGCTGTGTTGGTTGAAAAGATTTTGCAAGAAGAGGGCGCCGTTCAGGTGAAAATAGCCAAAGATGATCAAGAGCGCGACCTTTTATGGCTGGCTCGTCGGAGTGCGCTTCCCGCTCTTGCTCAGAAAAGGCCTACCACTGTGCTTGAAGATGCGACCGTTCCCCGCAGTAAAATCCCCGATATGCTTAAAGCAATTCGCAGAATTGCTGAAAAAAATAATCTGCAAATTGCCACGTTTGGACATGCCGGAGACGGGAATTTACACCCCACGATTTTAACAGATGAACGCGATCTGGAAGAAATGAAACGAGTTCATCTGGCAGTGGACGAAATTTTCCAAGTAGCTATATCTCTCGGAGGAACACTTTCGGGTGAACATGGGATTGGTATCGCTAAGATGAAATATTTGGATTGGGAATTTGGTGAAGCCGGTGTGGCGGTTTTGCGGCGTATTAAAGAAGCCCTGGATCCTAGTTATATCTTAAACCCAGGGAAGATTGTAAGGAGGGACTGATCGTGTCCGTATATAATTCACTGGATTCGATTACAGAAGAACTCCATAAATGTATGAAATGCGGAAATTGTCAGGCTGTATGTCCAATTTATAAAGAAACACACCAAGAGGTTGGCGTGGCAAGAGGAAAGATCAGTTTAGTAGAATACATTCTCTCTGGAGAAATGGACATGACTGAGGGAATGGCGGAGCGGTTTTCCCTTTGCACGACCTGTATGGCCTGCAATACAAATTGCCCTTGTGGGGTTCGGTTTGATAAAATAATTCTTGCGGCAAGGGCAGAGGCCGTCCGTAAAAAAGGGCTGCACGCAGTCAAAAAGATTGCCTTCACTGCCCTGAAGATGCAGCGAGTGTTTGATTTTGGAATGAAGGCAGGAAGTATCTTCCAGGGTGTGGCCTTAAAGCATATCCCGAATCGACACAGTAAATTAGCACGTATGCGCGTTGATATCGGGATAGGCACCGAAAAAGTGTTTCCGATGTTATCAAAAAAGACCTTGCGTTCTGAATTTCCCGAAGTGATTAAGGTTAAAAACCCTAAGATGAGAGTGGGATTTTTCACGGGCTGCATGATCAATTACTTTTACACGGACATTGGCAGAGCAATCATCGAGGTGCTTACGGAAAACGATATTGAAGTTGTTATTCCCAGATTTCAGGCTTGCTGTGGTATCCCGGCCTCGGTCAATGGAGACGTGGGCTCAGCCCGCACTTTGGCCAAACGTAATTTGCGGGCGTTTGAAAGGATGGGAGCGGATGCCTTGGTAGTTGCCTGTTCTTCTGGTGGCACCGCTTGGAAGCATGTTTTTGGAGAGTTGCTGGAGAATGATCCGGAGCTTAAACTCTTGGCGGACAAATGGGCGAAAAAATCGTATGATATTTCTGAGTTCCTGATTCATCAAGTGCCTTTTAAAAAAGAAGGCTTGGGACGAGTAGCGCGTAAGGTGACGTATCACGATCCTTGTCACTTAATTCGTGGACAGGGGATTAGTAAAGAACCAAGAGAAATCCTGAGAAGTATTCCGGGTGTGGAACTGATTGAAATGAAAGAAGCTGGACGCTGTTGTGGGATGGCGGGCTCATTCAGTCTTGTACATCCCGATCTCTCCGTACAAATTTCAGATCGCAAAACATCCGACATTGCTCAGACTCACACGGATACTGTGGCAACAGGCTGTCCTGCTTGTCGCTTACAGTTGCAAAGTGGGATTGAAAATGCTGGAATTGACGAAGAAGTATTGCACACGATTCAGATTTTGGCAGAGTCTTATCGAGCAGGTAAGAAAGAACGCAAAGGTTCTAACTAGTTTGGCAGGCTACTCTAGCTTTTATAAAGATTGTTCAGCTTTGTGAACATGGAAATGCTTGGCATAAATAAGTGTTTCCATGTTTATTTATAATTAATTGGGTTTTGGCCAAGTGATATGTTACACTAAAGAGGTGACTAACGTCTTGGCAGTAAACCCTTTGTTTGCTCATACGAGAAGGTAGTCGCAGGACTTGTAGAAGTCAGCGTTTATATAAATCAGCCGGGTTCTACCTTGAGCAAAGGTTCAGAAGGAGTGACATAGGGTGCTTATAAAACCCATTAAAACCCAAAAAATTTATGAACAGATCGTTGATCAAATTGGCCAACTCGTTGCTGAAGGACAATTGAAACCTGGTGATCGTTTGCCATCGGAGCGGGAATTAGTTGAGCGGTTTCAAGTCAGTCGGGCGTCCATTCGTGAAGCCGTCAGTGCCCTTGAGATGATGGGATTGATCGAAGTTCGTTCTGGTGAAGGTACTTACATCAGACAAGTTAATATTGATTCAGTGGTTGCTCCTCTCGCTTGGATGCTATTTATTGAAAAAGATACCGATTTAGAACTTTATGAAGCTCGCAAGATTCTAGAGGTTCAGGCCGCGGGGTTAGCAGCCGAGAGAGCTGAGGAAGATGAGATCAATGAGATGTTTGAGGCCTTAGAAGTCATGCGCATGGATCTCCAAATCCAGCGTTTAGGAGAAGATGCGGATCATAACTTTCATTATGCCATTGCTAGGGCCACACATAACAAGATTCTGTTCCGTTTGATGAACACCATCTCTGATACTATGCGCAAGACGTTGAAAACCAGTCGCAGTAAGCTTTACGAAGACAGGAGTACGCCTGAGAAATTATATAAAGAGCATTATTCTCTTTATGAGGCGATTAAAAATCATGATGTACTAGGAGCTCAGAAGCTTATGTTGGATCATTTAGTTGGCGTTGAGAATCAACTAGCGGATTATTTGCTTCCGGAGGTGGAATAAAAGAGGCGGAAACACAAAAAGTAAAGGGGTGTGTTTCCGCTTCTTTTATAGTTAAGAGCAGGAATTTTGAGATTGAAGGGGATAGTTAGGGTAAGAAATAAAGGAAAGTGAAGTGAAGGTAAGAGCCATGGCCTGTCAAATGGTATATCACAGCGGGAATTGTCTAAATACGAAAAAGCCTTTTGCCCGCGCTTGTAGATTGTGTATAGAACGTTGTCCTCATCAAGCTATTTCAGAATATCGGCAGTTAGAAGCCAAACGTTGCACTGAATGTGGGGCCTGTATGGCTGTGTGCCCAAGTGATGGTTTCGTGGATCGCATGATGGATAAACTTCATGCTTATCTCTTCGAGGCCAACGAGATTGTTTTAAATTGTCCCCAGGCAAGTCCGATTGGTTTTGAGATCACCTGTTTAGGAATCCTCAATCGAGATGGCTGGATGACACTTATGCTCTTAGCAAAGGAAAAACCCGTAACGATCATTACGGGAGTTTGTGCAGAGTGTGAAGATCGTCGAGCTTGTGCAGCTAGTGTTCAGACGTTTAAGCAGGTTCATGGAGACTGGCCGGAACATGCTGTCGTCCGGCTACAAGTTAGGCCGGATGAAGAGGCTGTGGAACCGGCGACTGAAGTAGTATTACCTATGTCTGGCGTTCCACGTGGTGAGATGACCAGTTGGCGGCAAAAAGGCCGGGATAAGATCGAGCAATGGCTGCCCAACTTGGCGGGCGATGAGACCTATGCTTTGCCAAAATATCGTCAGTGGCTGCTTGAAGTTTTGGAGAAGACCCCGACAGAGAAAATTCCATTTCGCGCTTTATCGATTGCGGATTCGTGTACCAGTTGTGGGGTTTGTGCAGCGATATGTCCGCAGGGTGCGTTGCAAACGCGGGAAGAAATGAACCAAGGACCAGAAGATCTAACTAAAGAAGATAAGATTGCGTCACTGCGCATTATTCTGGAACCTCAGAAATGTGTTCAATGTGGTCGTTGCGTGGATGTCTGCCGATCAAAAGCGTTGTCATTTAGTACTAAACTCTTGTCACATCGTTTACTTACGGGTAAAATATTGATTCACGAGGGGAGTCCTAGTTATTGTAGTCGGTGTGGTAAACGAATTTTTGATAACTCGGAATTATGTCTGGTCTGTTCGACCAGCGGTTCTGACAGCCAAGGCTTCTTTACCCATTAGTGCCCCTTCCCAACCGCAGCGGCGAAATATACAAGGGGCTCCGAACGATGTCCAAAGCCCACCTAACGTAAGAACAGGCAGATAAAGCCAAGGATAATGTTGGGTTAGCGGGCGACAAAGCCAGACCTCAAGTCCTAAAAATAATAGTCCAACAAGTGTTTTATAGACGGATGGAGCGAATTGTGTGCGTTCCCGATAATCCAGTAAGGTATCCTCCAAAAAATATCCGCAGGTAAATCCGATCACAAAGCCAACCATTTGCCACCCTTGACGGGTATGGTAAACAAGCAAAAAAAGCAGGGGGAGGATAATGGAGAGCAGGAGTTTTGACGATAGCGAGATGGAGAGCTTGAACAGGGTTTCATCAAGTCGTTCAAAGCCTAAGATTATGAGGAAACCCAAAAAATACCCGCCCAAAATGTCTCCTGGCCAGTGTACACCTAAGTAAAGTCTCGAAAAACCAATACTTAAGATCATGAAGATTCCTAGTCCTAGCCAAACTTGCTGTTGTCGCCAACGTCGCCAAACATAGGGGTAAAAGGTAGCCGCCCCTTGACTATGACCACTCGGAAAAGAATTTCCAAGAGCTGAGGAACGATAGATGGAGCGGATACCCGCTTGGTGAATTGGCCGCTGGGTGTGAAATAAGCCTTTTAGTAAGCCATTAAAAGCCATGGACGTCAGGAATAAGACGGCTAGTCTGAAACCGAAACGTTTGTCCACATTCCAAAAAAAAACCGCAATTAAAAGAATGTACGTTGGTTCGCTTCCTAAAAAGCTCAGGAGGATAAAAAAAGCATCGCTAATTGGGTTGTGAAAGGATTGGATCGTCTGATAGAAGGCTAACATAGCTCATGACTTCCTCGGCTTAGGCATGGTGGTTACCACACCCGCAGTCAGCACTGTGTTCGTGAGGGGTTTTTTTCGGTTCGCGCAAAAGCTGATCGGTTAAATGCGCTACATGAGCAATGGGCTGTTGTTGAATATCTCTGGCTAAGGTAATAATCTCCTTGATCTCTGCGGGGTTTAAGCCCACTTGCGGGGCTTCAGAGACCGCAAGACGGAGGGCGGCTAAGGCATTACAAGCTACGGCAGCTGAAATCTGCGTTACAACACGGGTGCGTTGGTCAAGACTCATGGAACATTCCTCCTAATAATAATTTATTATGCGGTTAAGGCGGGATTTATTGACAATATTAGCATAGATGAGTTCTAAGGGCAAAATCGAGCGTTATTAATTATGTGGTGGTCTCTGGCTTGAAAAGGGTCTCTTATAAAGAAAGGAATAAACGGATGAACGAGTATCAGGTTATTGTGGTAGGTGGTGGAGCAGCTGGTATGATGGCCGCTGGGCAAGCAGCTAAAGGCGGCGCCAAGGTGCTATTACTTGAAAAAAAAGAACGTCTGGGTCGAAAAATAGCCATTTCAGGGAAAGGACGTTGTAATCTAACCAATGAAGAAAATGTCTCGGAGTTTATTAGCCATTATCCAGGCAATGGCCGCTTCTTACATAGCATTTTGCGGGATTTTGATAACGTGGCTTTACGAGATTTTTTTGCCAGCTATGGAATTGAGACAAAAGTTGAACGGGGAGGGCGAGTTTTTCCTGTCTCAGATGATGCGGAAAAAGTGGTTGAAGCCCTAGTGGCTTTCTTGGCAGATAAGGGCGTAGAGATACGATCGGGTATAGCCGTAGAAGAAATCCTGGTTGAAAATGGGCATGTTACTGGGGTGCGAGGAGCCAGTCAAAAGCGGTATTTGGCCCCTGCAGTCATCGTATGTACCGGAGGGTTATCGTATCCAGCCACTGGTTCAAACGGGGACGGGTTTCGGTTTGCTCGAAAACTCGGACACCATGTGATCACGCCCCGACCAGCTTTGGTACCCCTCAAAGCAGCCGAAGATTGGGTAAAAGAGCTACAAGGACTTGCCCTGCGCAATGCAGAGGCCTCCTTGTGGATTGATGGAAAGAAACGGATTGTAGAGTTTGGAGAAATGTTGTTTACACATTTTGGGGTATCAGGTCCCATCATATTAACCTTAAGCCGTCAGGCGGGGGATGCGCTTCGTGAAGGAAAACAAGTCGAGCTGCGAATTAATTTGAAACCTGCCCTTGCTCCAGAACAGTTAGATGCTCGTGTTCAACGAGATTTTCAGAAGTATAGCAATAAGCAGTTTAAGAATGCCTTGGATGACCTATTACCGCAAAGTCTGATTCCAGTCATGATTCGTTTGAGCGAGATTAATCCGGACGGAGTAGTGCATCAAATCAGTCGTGAAGAACGTAAGCACTTGGTCCGGTTATTGCAAGAGTTGCCACTGACGATCACAGAAACGTTGGCGATCGAGACCGCGATTGTAACAGCTGGGGGGGTAGATGTTAAGGAAATTAACCCTAAAACAATGGCTTCGAAATGTGTCGAAGGGCTATATTGGGCTGGCGAGGTTGTGGATGTCGATGGTATAACAGGCGGGTATAATCTCCAGGCCGCGTTTGCAATGGGTTATAGAGCAGGACGAGCCGCTTGCGATGTTGTGCTTTCGGTGGTCTGATTAAGATCTTGCCTGCATAAACTCTTTTCGAGGTGGTGTGCGTGCGTCGAAGAGAGAGCATATTAGAATGGCTATGGAATACAGTTCAACGGGGAGAACGTCGGATCATACGCGTAATGGTTCTAGCGTCAGTATTACTTATTTTGATGCAGTTAAGTGCGGTAAGGGACCCAATTCAATTCTACATGGCGGTGGCTTCCAAGGTCGAAGCACCTCCCTTGGAATTGCCTTCCCTTGCGAACCCTGAGTTTACTGAAACGGTTAAGACCTGGCAGGTGACTTTAAAAGCGACACCCGCTGCTCCTATTCGTGTGCATCAAAATGGAAAACTAATTGCCACATTAGCAAACGGGGAACAGCAAATAACAGTTCAATCCGGTCAAATTCAGTTGGATGGAATAGGTGTCGCGCAGACTATACGGGTTCAAGTTATAAAAAAAGATGCCCAATTGCTTGAACCTCGTCAGAATCAGATTGTTGTAGTACAGGGAAATATTCAGAATGTAACGGTGAGGCCTTAGGAGAATTTTGGCTAAATATAGTCTAATTAACAGATTGCAATTGAAAGAAATGTAAAACTGTATTATACTAATAATGTAAATTGGTTTATGTCGCAAAGACATAGTGCAAAGTCGATGGTTCAGTAGCAGAAGCCTGTGACGTTACCGCTTTGACTTGCAATTTAAGACTACTGGCTCTATTAGTTTGTCCAATAGTGAGTAACCAGGGTAGTACGGTAGGATGGATTCGCATGTGAATACATATTGAAGCATGGGGATGGTTTCCTAAAAACAAAGGCACCTGAAAGGTGTCTTTTTATAGCTATTATAGTGGGATTATTGGAGAAAGGAAGAATATGATGATGGCACAAAGCAAGAAAATTGCGCTTGCTGCATTAAAGATGGCTATGACAGAGAGTCGAGAAGAAGAGTCTCATTTAAAAGAGTCCTATTTACGGCTTGGCATTAAAACCGCTGCAGTAGATTACGGTGGAGAGTACATCAGTTCAGTCCGTAAGATTGTAGAACGCGCTATAGTTGCTGCCAAACGCGAAGGGGCTATTCAAGAGACCCATGGAGATGAAGGGGCAGTAGCAGGTGCTACTCGCGAGGCTTTAAGTCAAATTATGAACAAAGCGATGGGTTTGAATATTGGTGGAAAGATTGGAATCGCACGTCAGGACGATCATTTAAGCGTCGCAATTTTTTTTGGAATTGGACTATTACATTTAGATGAGGTAGCAGTGGGATTGGGACATCGCGTTGCTCCGAAAGAATGAGGGGGCCAGAATATGGTACGAGGAATTCGAGGCGCGACAACGGTAGAGCACAATGAAGCCGGAGAGATTCGGGAGGCGACTCAAGAACTATTACAAATGATTTTGGCTGAAAATCAGCTTAGTACTGAGGACCTAGTCAGTGCTATTTTCACTGTCACGTCGGACTTAAACGCGGATTTTCCGGCGTCCAGTGCCCGTGCAATAGGTTGGCAGTTGGTACCGCTACTTTGTGCGACCGAAATCCCGGTACCCGGTGCACTCCCACGCTGTATTCGAGTGCTGTTACACGTAAATACTGCGCGAACCCAAAGAGAAATTCGGCACATTTTTTTGCGCAATGCCGTTTTTTTACGTAAAGATCTTGTTGATGCTGAATAGTTGAGAGACAAGCGTTGTGAGATGATTGCGTCATGTTTTATATATGTTTTGTTTTAGGGGTTGTGAGGATAACTCTTTCTGTGGTAAGATAGCTTAAATTTAGAATTTAGCCTTGGTAGTGGTTGGCAAGCTTTGTCTGGCAAAGCTTATGTAGGATGGTGACCAGGGGTTATTAGTGGCTACTTCGCGTAGAAGGGTTTGTCGAAGATAAAGTAGTCCAAAGATAAAGTAGGATAGTAGGATGGGAGCGCTTAGGAGTCATGGCACCCTCTATTCAGGGTGCCTTTTTGTATCATTTTATTTCCGTTGTAGTATGGTATGGTAGAAAAGCCCAAGTATTCCAACACTGTATAGTTTAGAAACTAGTACGAAATAATGTAGTATGGTAGAAAGGGGTCGGAGAGTAATGATTATTGTTTTGAAAATGGGTTCGACGGCGGAGCAGATTGAAGAGGTTTCCACACGGTTAACTGAAGGAGGTTGCAAAGTGCATCTTTCTCAAGGGGTGGAGAAAACGATCATGGGGGCCATTGGAGATCGCCAACGGATTGAAGCCCTTGATTTAGAAGCGTTACCTTGGGTCGAAAAAGTAGTGCCTATTTTGGCGCCGTATAAATTAGTCAGCCGTGAGTTTCACCCTGCAGATACTATTATCCGTGTTGGAGGACAAGAAATAGGAGGAAATACAGTCCACGTCATGGCAGGACCTTGTGCTGTGGAAAGTAGAGCACAGATCTTAGAAACCGCTCATGCTGTGCGCAAGGCCGGGGCAACCTTTTTGCGTGGCGGTGCCTTTAAACCGCGTACGTCCCCCTATTCCTTTCAAGGCTTAGAGGAAGAGGGATTACGCTATCTGGCAGAAGCCCGTGCTGAAACTGGACTTTTAGTGATCACAGAAGTTATTGATGCGCAGGATGTCTCATTGGTGGCGGATTATGCGGATATTCTCCAAATCGGGGCTCGAAACATGCAGAACTTTGTCTTGCTTAAAGAGGTGGCCAAGTGTGGGAAACCTGTCCTTCTCAAAAGAGGGCCGTCGGCAACCCTGGAAGAATGGATGATGGCGGCGGAGTATATTATGGCTGGAGGAAATTATCAGGTGATGTTCTGTGAACGGGGCATTCGAACCTTTGAAACTTATACACGCAATACGCTTGACTTAAGTATGGTTCCTGCCTTGCATGCCCTTTCTCACTTACCAGTTATTGTTGACCCTAGCCATGGAACTGGGCGCTGGCAGTTGGTCCACCCTATGGCGAAAGCGGCTCTGGCTGCTGGAGCGGATGGCTTGATTGTTGAAGTTCATCCGCATCCGGAAAAGGCGGTTTCCGACGGAAAACAGTCCTTAACGCCTGAAAAATTCCAAAGTATGATGGCTGATCTGACAAGGCTTACTTCTGCCTTAGATCGTAGATTGGGGGAAGTGAGTACGTGTTAGAAGGTCCAGAGGGGATTTTGACGCCGGGATGGTCAGGCCTTCGAATTCCGAAGGCCTGTATCCTCGGCTTGGGACTGATCGGCGGGTCTTGGGCAGGTGCTTTGCACCAGCACGGCTGGGAGGTTTTGGCAATCGATCCGGAGAAGGCCAGCATCGACGAAGCTGTAGGTCGGGGCTGGATTCAAGCCGGTTGGACGGAAATGCCAGGTTTTTTGGAAGTTGATTTAGTCGTTTTGGCTCTTCCCCTTCAGGAGTTGGCGAATGGATATGACCAATTGGTGGGCAGAATTCCCAAGGGGACGGTTGTTACTGATGTAGGGAGCATCAAGACAGAGATCTGCAATAAAGCGCGGTCAGATGCTCAAACAGGTGCTTGCGATTTTTACTTTGTGGGGGGCCACCCCATGACCGGTTCAGAACAGTCTGGATTCCGGGTTGCAGATCCTAACCTTTTTAGAGGGTATCCTTATGTTTTAACGCCTGCAGCCAATTGCCCGCAGCAAGTAGTTCAAAAGCTCGTGGAAATTGTGCAAAGCTTTGGCGCTAAAGTGGTGTTTCGAGAACCTTTGCAACACGATGAAGAAGTGGCAATGGTTAGTCATATCCCTCATTTGTTAGCCGTTGCGCTAACTTTAGCCACACAGGATGCATCGAAGGCGGGAGACTCGGCCTTGGCTTTAGCTGGACGTAGTTTTCGAGATTTGACGCGGATTGCAGATAGTTCTCCCGAGATGTGGAAGGAAGTAATGGTGAGGAACGCCGAGGCAATTCTCACTGGCCTTACTCTTTGGGAGCAGAGAATCAAGGAATTGAAGGAATGCATTCAACGGGGACAGAGTGAAGAGATTGCTGAAGCATTTCGCCAGGCTCATGAAGTTCGAGAAGGCATTATGTAATATGTAAGCGGGTAGAAAGTTAAGTAATTATAAATCTTAAATTTTGATTAAGGGGAGATACCTATGCTGGGGGTGTTTATCAAGCCAGTCTCCGGTGTGGCAGGAGAAATCCGAGTTCCGGGCGATAAATCTATCTCCCATCGAGCTGCGCTCTTGGGCGGGATGGCTCATGGGGAAACTCATATCTCGAATTTCTTATTAGGTCAGGATTGTTTAAGTACACTTCGGTGTTTAAAGCAACTGGGAGTTGCTTGGGAGAGACAAGGGGCAGAGGTCTGGATTAAAGGTGAGGGGATGGAAGCTTGGCAAGAGCCTTTCGATGTGCTGGATGCTGGCAATTCCGGGACAACGTCACGTTTAATGCTTGGAGTACTGGCCGGTAGTCCTTTTGCTGTCACATTTACTGGAGATGAGTCGCTTCGCTCTCGCCCGATGCGGCGTGTCGTCGACCCTCTCAAGCAAATGGGCGCTCAGATTTTAGGTCGGCAAGGCGGTAATCTGTTTCCCTTGACGATGAGTGGCGGTCAGTTGCAAGGACAAACCTTTCGAACAGCTGTGGCCTCGGCCCAAGTAAAATCTGCCATTATCCTGGCCGGGCTAAGAGCGAGTGGAGAAACGAGAGTGGAGGAGCCCGTTCTTTCAAGAGATCATACTGAGCGCATGCTCAGGGGGTTTGGAGTCGAGGTTTTAAGCCATAAAACGACGGTGAAGGTTAACGGAGGAGGTTGCCTGAGCGGTCAAGATGTTTCTGTACCGGGAGACATTTCGTCGGCAGCTTTTTTCCTTGTCTTAGGGAGTTTAGTGGGGCATGGAGAGTTGATCCTGCCCAATGTTGGTGTGAACCCAACGCGTACTGGAATATTGGATGTACTCAAAGCTATGGGGGCAGATATTGAGTTGCTTGATGTTGTGGAAATCTGTGGTGAACCTAGGGCAACGTTGCGTGTTCGCGCTGCGCGACTTAAAGGGATAGAAATTGGCGGGGATATGATTCCTCGTCTGATAGATGAAATACCAATTTTGGCGGTGGCCGCAAGTTTAGCCGAAGGAGAAACGGTCATCAGGGATGCCGCAGAACTACGGGTCAAGGAAACTGATCGCATCCGCACGGTAGCTGAGGGCTTAACTGCCTTGGGAGCTAAGGTTGAAGAACTTCCCGATGGGTTGCGCATTCAAGGTCAGCCTACCCTCCGCGGTGGCCAAGCGAGTAGCCTTGGAGATCATCGCTTGGCTATGGCTTGGGCAATTGCCGGGATGTTATCTGAAGAAGGAATTGGCGTGGAGGACATGGGAGCAGCCGATGTATCGTATCCTGAGTTTTTGACCGTAATCGAGAAGGTCGCTCGATGAATACTAAGGCCGCCCTTGAAGTGAAAAAGGGCTTTACTTATGGTTTGCGTCAATCGTTAACAATAGCAATTGGGTATGCGCCTGTGGCGGTGACCTTTGGAATTTTAGCGACTCAGTTCGGCCTAACTTTTTGGGAAGCCGGGCTGATGTCCTTCTTTGTTTTTGCGGGCGCAGCGCAGTTTATTGCGATTGAAATGATTCATCAGGGAGCGACAGTTTGGATGATTGGATTGACGACACTCATTGTTAATATACGCCATGTGTTGATGAGCTTGTCGGTCGTCCCTTTTTTTCCGGAAAGAACTCTCCCCTGGTCTTTAGGGTTAGCTTATGGACTTACGGATGAAACGTTTGTGCTTAATACGAGGGTTCTTAAGGATGTCGTTCGAGAAGAAAATCGTCGCCATGTTATGTTGGGGATTAACCTTGGCGCTTTTGGCTCCTGGTTCGTTTTTACGATCCTTGGTTGTATGATCGGGAAATGGCTGCCAATTCAATTTTCAGGTTTTCAATTTGCTCTCTTAGCTTTATTTATTATCTTGACGACGACGTCTCTAACCAGGAAAAATGCTATGACTTATCTTCTCGCCGCGTTGCTTGCTGTCGTTTTAAAACTACTTATTCCAGGGAAAATTTATCTTATTATAAGTGTGGCATTGGCCGCTGGAATTGGGGCTTGGTGGCGTCAGGGCGCACGTTCCGGGAGAGTGAGCAGCAAAAAGGCAGACTATAAGCTGTAAAGAGTAGGGAGTATAGTTCTATGTCGATCCAGTTTCTAGAGATAATTTTATTAATGACTTTAGTCACTTATGGGGCGCGTGTTTTACCGTTTCTGCTGTTTAAGGGGAAAAATGTTCAAGGTTTTGTCCGGGATTTTATAGAGCTTGTTCCGATTGCCTTACTGGCTGCCTTAGTCATTCCAGAGTTGGTGACCCCCAATGGTTCAATCGTTATTATCCATAACCCTTTTTTATGGGCAGGGGTTTTAACTTTTCTTTTTGCCAGATTTGTTCCGAATCTATTTCTGGGAATTGTCTTTGGGATGGGTGTGTTCTGGGGATTGGATAAGTTATTGCATTGAGTCATTTCCTCTGGTCTTTCTGTAAGGGCGCGCGGTTTAAGGGAAAATCAAATGCGTTTGTGCATTAATTTAATGCGCAAACGCATTTGATAATTAAAGATTAGTCTTGAAAAGTGTTAGCAACAGCGATTCGTCAGTAAGCGCATTGATGGCATGAAAATTGCATGAGTAACTAAGGAAGGCTAACTATATAAAGGATCATAGTCTCGTCTTGTGATGGGGTTCCATACTTTAAGCACAAGAAAAATTTAAGGAGATGTTAGTGTTGACTGTACCAATGGTACTTCCGGGACCTAAATCAAAAGCGTTAATGGACAGAAAAAATAAGTGCACTGCTCGAGGGATCTCCCAAGGAACACCTTTATTTATAGAGAGTGCATCGGAGCGTTAATGACGGATGTGGGGTTTCACGATGCAACAGTGCTTCGATTATACAATATTCATGCAAAGGTTGAATTGATAAACTGTTGTATAATGACAATAACACGACTATAATACCTTTCAAGAGGTGCGTAGGCATCGTTTAAACGTTTCTAGAGGGGTATTGGGATTTGCTCAGAATTAGACTTTTAAAGCAACGACGCTTTTGGTTAATCAAAAGCGTCGTTTTGTATTGGAAGGAACCGTATGGGAAACGATTGGCTATGTCAAATGTTACGATTGGGACCTGATCTGGGGTTATAGTATTGGCCATTGAGCCGATGCGACGAGAACAAATATAAGGAGGATATTATGACAGTTTCAACAACGCACAATGAGGAAATTCTTAAGGAGAAATATACCGGGGTATACGATTACTCGAATAAAGTCCTTGAGTTAATTAGCAAGGAAGAAATAACGAAAGACGAAGCAGAATGGGTCACACGTGAAACCGTAGATAATTTTAGGGATCATGTCAATCCGGGTTTTCTAGACTATCGTAAGAGTGTAACTAAAGATAAACAGTTTGCAGCTGTTGAATGGAAAGATTCAGGGCTCAATTGTTTTATGGATGTCAATGGAAAAGAGTATATCGATTGTCTTGGTGGTTTTGGGATTTATAATGTGGGGCATCGTCATCCTAAAGTGATGGCAGCGGTGACCAATCAATTAAAGCGTCAAGCTTTGCATAGTCAAGATTTATTAGACCCCTTGCGGGCCATGTTGGCTAAAATAGTGGCAGATATTACACCGGGAGATTTAAAGTATTCTTTCTTTACTAATAGTGGAACTGAAACTGTAGAGGGCGCTCTTAAACTTGCTAAGATGTACAGCGATCGCACGACATTTATTGCCACAACTCGGGCTTTTCATGGCAAAAGTTTAGGCTCTCTGTCGGCTACAGCTAAGGGACTTTTCCGTAAACCATTTCTGCCGATGATACCTGGCTTCCGCCACGTACCCTACGGCGATCTTGATATGATGAGAAAGACAATCGAGTGCTGCGCTCTGGTTGGGGAAGATGTCGCTGCGGTTATTCTTGAACCTATTCAAGGGGAAGGCGGGGTTATTTTGCCGCCGGAAGGGTATTTAAAGCAAGTTCGTGAACTTTGCGATCAGTTTGGAGTTCTGCTGATCTTCGATGAAGTTCAGACCGGAATGGGGCGCACCGGAAAAATGTTTTGTTGTGAACATTATGATGTTGTGCCGGATATTCTTTGTCTTGCTAAAGCGTTTGGTGGCGGGATTATGCCGGCAGGAGCAGTTGTCGCGACAGAGGAAGTTTTTAAAAGTCTGTTTCCAAATCCTTTTATGCACACAACGACGTTTGGGGGAAACCCCTTGGCGTGTGCGGCTGCGATTGCAACATTTAATGTCTTAATTGAGGAAAATTTACCGGCTCGAGCAGCTGAACTTGGTGACTATATGCTGAAGGAATTGCGCAATGCTGCTCAGGATTTCCCGCATTTAGTGATGGAGATACGTGGCAAAGGTTTGCTCATAGGAATAGAATTCCAGTCAGATGAAATTGGATATGAGGTCTCCAAAGGAATGTTTGATAGCGGTGTGCTTGTAGCGGGTACGCTGATTAACGCTAAGACGATCAGAATTGAACCCCCGTTAACAATTACCTACGCAGAAGCGGACCGTGTTATTGTAGCTTTTAAGAGCGCACTTGCACAGGTGTGTATCTAAGTCTGTTTCATAACTTGGCACGTTTGGTTTGGAAGAATATACTGAAGTCAGACAAATTAATGTGAATTTGGCAGTCGAACCGACGGGTTGGTTCCGAAACTAAGGGACGTAAGTAGGAGGGTTTGAATGGTGCAGCTTGCAGCAGGATTTCAAGAAATATATCAGGGTGTGCTAATGGTAGATTCTAAGGGCTATATTTTAGCTTGTAACAAGGCCGCTAAGGAACTTTTAGGGATTAGTGGTCAGGTTGTTGGGGAAAGGGTCCAGGAAATCCTGCCAGGATTAGAAATGGATGACTTACTGGTAACGAGAATCCCTGCTAATCATAAAGTGGTCATCGGAGGCAGAGTCCTGCTTACTAATCATCAACCTGTTTTTGAAGGAAGCAAATTGACCGGAGTTGTTAGCTCTTTTTTTGATATAACAGAACTTGATGCAGTTGCCCAAGCATCCGAAATTACCCAAGAGCTTAATAAAGAATTGGAAGCTATTTTCAACTCTTCCTATGACGAGATTTACGTTACTGATGGAGAAGGATATACTCTTAGAGTCAATAAAGCCGGCGAGCGTTTTTATGGGATGAAAGCGGAAGAAATGGTTGGCAAGCATGTCAGTGAATTAGAGGAACTGGGACTGTTTTCACCAAGTATTACCCCACAGGTTCTGAATTCCAAAAAACGTACCACCATAAGACAAATAACCAAAAGTGGGCAAGAAATTATCGTAACTGCTAATCCTGTTTTTGATGAATCAGGAAAAATTATCCGAGTTGTTACAAACTCTCGAGATGTAACGGAATTAAACAATTTGCGCCAGCGCTTGGAAGATACAGAAAAGTTGATGGATAATTATCGCATGGAGATTGTTAAATTGCGCAAAGAAAAGATCATGACAGAAGAGGTTGTCAGCCAAAACGCCACGATGCAGCAAATAATGATACTGGCTGGAAAAGTAGCCAACGTAGATTCCACCGTGCTGATTGAAGGGGAGTCTGGGGTTGGGAAAGGGGTTGTGGCATTAAAGATTCACCACTTAAGTAAACGGCGAAATTCTTCATTTATAACCATAAACTGTGGTGCTATTCCGGAGAATTTAATGGAGTCGGAATTGTTTGGTTATGAAGGGGGCGCTTTCACGGGGGCCAAAAAGGAAGGGAAAAAAGGTCTTTTTGAAACAGCTAACCGTGGAACGATTTTTCTGGACGAAATTAGCGAACTTCCCCTTAATCTTCAAGTGAAATTATTGCACGTTATTCAGGATAGACGATTAAGGCGGGTAGGGGGAAATGAGGATATTGAGGTCAATGTCCGGATTATTGCTGCGACTAATCGCAACCTTCCCAGTTTGATTAAAGAACGAAAGTTTCGGGAGGATCTCTATTATCGTTTAAACGTTGTACCTCTTGTCGTACCTCCTTTGCGGCACCGCAAAGAGGACATTCCAATTCTAATTAATCATTTCTTGAAAAAATTCCTGGACAAATATGAATTGCACAAAAAAATAGCTCCAGAGACTTTGGAGCTATTGCTAAAGTATGATTGGCCAGGTAATGTGCGAGAATTAGAGAACTTAGTTGAGAGAGTTGTAGTTACGGTAGATAGTGTTGACGTTTTGCCGATTCATTTACCGGATTACATTGTACAAGTGGGTGGGCGCATGGAAAAAGTATTCGTTCTGGATATTTGTTCTCTAAAAAATGCTACCGAAGAGTTAGAACGGCAGTTATTGAATAAAGCCTTAATCAAATTCCATAATACGTATAAAATGGCGGATGCGTTGGAAGTAAATCAATCGACGGTTGTTAGGAAAATGCAGAGGTATGGGATTTTTTAAGGTTAAAGAAAAGCTATCCGTTAGCTTGGTTGCCGATCCGACGGATAGGGGAATATGGGTTTTACTCATTAGCTAGTATATAGTAAATCACCGACGGTATTATAAGCTAAATCTTATTCGGGCGGCAAGGTCGTATTGATCATGCGTAAGACCTGCTCTGAGGCGATTATTTTGGAGGGAGTGGCAGACGTGCCACTTCCTCTAGTAATAACCAGAAATTACTGGCAAATGGTTTATCAATTCCGGAACACCCACTTCTTCTTTAAGTGGGTGTTCCTTATTGGTGCATAATATCGAGAGAAGAATAATCTTATAAGCAGGAAATTCATATCTTAAGGAGAAGTAGTTTGAAGTTGGAGAGGAAGGGTTTGATGCCGAAGGGACTGACCGAGCGCCAAGCTAAGGGCACATCATATAGTGGGTGGGAATCCCACTAGAAAAGGTCTAGCCAACCATTCTATAGCGAGTCTTGAGAGGTGCGGGGTGATCCGTGTTTCTAAGCGTAGACAGCGAACTAGCAGGC
>JARLHV010000143.1 GCA_031292055.1 Desulfosporosinus sp. | reverse complement strand
TTTTGTCATACCAACCAACCCCAAATTTTCCTCAAGTGACTGGACTAGCGGTATTTAAACGTCTGCCAAATAATAAATACAAATATGATATTTTCTTTCAAGGGTCCCCTATGGTATTGGTTACAAATGAAGGGACTAATTCAGAGAAAGATTATGGTATATTTTTCGGCATGATTACCGATAATCAACCAACCAAGTATTTAATTACGGTTGATGGTGGTAAAGAGTTTACTGATACTATTGAAAAGAACAAGTATGTTATCAAGGTATATGATTTGAACAAACATAAAGGGTTTGGAATGAAACCAATTTATAATTAGGCGAGGTCGTATGATTGACTTTGCATTGTTCTTATTTTACGTCATAATGGCCGCAAGACAATATTTACTATTTTTGCTTCCAAGTCATCGAAAACTGGTAAATATTGTCTTACGGCTGTTTTTTACACGAATCGTTGCCGTACCCTGAATTAGAAAAATACGAAAGTTTATTTTTCCCAGAAATTGCCCGTATGATGAAATGTTCCAGTAACGAAGCCTATATAAGAATAGCTGAAATGAGCAAGGGAAACGCGGCTTGTTGTTGAGGCTGAACTAAATAACGGTGAAGAAAACAATGATGAGATTTTGATTAAGGTAATGGAGCACCCCTTGTGCACTTTTGAAACTGATGTACTCATTACCTCGGGAGGAAAGCAGAATCCCGCAGCATTTGGCGCTTTTCCTGTGATTATTCAGCGTTACCACAAAGAAAAACAAATATTTTCCCTCGAAGAAGCAATAGCCAAGATGACAGGCAAATCCGCTGAACGGATTGGAATAAAAGACAGGGGTTTCCTAAAAGCAGGCTGTTGGGCGGATCTTACTATTTTCGATTATAACCTGATCAGGGACAATACGACCGCCCAGAATACCAGTGCAAAACCTTCAGGAATAAAATACGTCTTTGTCAACGGCTACGAAGTGGTAAAGGACGGGACTGCTATTCCTGGGAAAAAGTGCGGTCAAATACTGAAATGCAGCTAATCCCTATAAAGTGGGAGGAGAGAAGTTATGAATTTGCTTTTTTTAGTGTTAGCATCTATAAATGTTGTTATCTGGGTATTTTATGGGCTGTTGTTTTTTTGTAATTTAAAGAATAAACCAATTTTTCGTGGTAACGATTGTTACAACAACAAGATCATTTACCCATCATTATCTGTAATAATTCCAGCCTGCAATGAAGAAGAATCCATTGAACAGGCAGTTAGACAGTTAATCAGTCAAGATTACTCTAATTTAGAGGTAATCTTAGTGAATGACCGCTCTACTGATAACACTGGGACGGTTTTGGAAAAACTTAAAGTTCAATACCCACAACTGAAAGTTATAACTATTTATGATTTACCTCCCAACTGGTTAGGTAAAAACCATGCTGTTTACCAGGGCGTGAAAGAGGCTACGGGCGAGTGGTTACTTTTTACCGATGCTGATGTTATGTTCTCCTTAGGAAGTTTAAAGAAAACCCTTAGTTATGCTCTGGAACACACGCTCGACCACCTAACAATCGCTTCTGATTTGTATTACGGAGGTGTTTTCTATCGTGCCTTTCTTACCTACCTCAGTTTTGCAATTACCGCTACGGTGATGTTTACAAACAAGGTGGGAATTGGTGCATTTAACTTGGTAAAAAAATCCGTATACCAGGAAATTGGTGGATACGAAGCAATAGCAATGCGGGTAGCTGATGACATGTCTTTTGAGGAACTCGTGATAAATAAGGGATACAAACAGGATTTCGGACTGTCGGGTAAAGGCTTTATTATAGTAAAATGGTATGATAACCTTTTTGCCCTACTCAAAGGAATTAAAAAAAATCAGTTTGCTCATTTTAAATACAGTGTTGTTACAACATTAGTAATATGCCTTTATGCTCTGTTAGTGGGTGTTTACCCATTCGTTGGTATATTCCTCGGACCAATTTGGGCAAGAGCCTTATGCGGTATTTCTGTCATCAGCTTGTTTGCTGTCTATAACTACTTAGCGAAATACTTGAATATCTCCCGTAGTTATGTTGTGATTCACCCTATATCTGTCTTGCTGTACATTGGAGCAATATTAAACTCGATGGTTAAAACTATAAGCCAAGGTGGTATAGAATGGCGAGGAACACCTACATCTTTGGGGAACAAAAAAGCTGTGGAAGGTATTTTAAACTATAAAAATACATCACAAAGTAATGGGAGATTACTGGGATGCTGGAAAGTTGAAGTTGGTCCTATTGGGCCTGATTGTTTGCTTATATTACGGGAGTTTGATAATTCAGAAGATCTATTGGAAGAAAGGGAAAAATTCTTATTAAATAATAATCCTTTCGGTATAGGCGATGTGTTAAAAGGATTTAAGGTGGAGTCCTTTATGCCATTTCATTTTATGCCTCCGATAAAAAGTGGTCAATTGGGGCCAATATACGAATTCAGAGAGTATCAACTTGCTGTAGGTGGTATTAAAAAAAGCATAGATGCATGGGAAAAAGCTTTGCCAGCACGGCAAAAAATATCACCTGTAGTAATGGCAATGTATGCCTTGGACGGACCGGCTCGTATATTCCATATCATAGCGTATGAAAGTTTTGAATTCCGACTTAACGTGAGACAAGAATTATATCAAAAAGGAATTTGGCCACCAAAGGGAGCAGCTGAGGAGATTATAAAGGCTACGAATATGATAGCGTTACCAACATCCATTTCACAGTTAACTTAATCAGCAAATGTTTTTATAAAATGTCGTGAAAAGTTTATTTCACGACATTTTATAAAAACATCTAATTAGCCTATACCCTCATTCAACCTTTTGTATTGTATATACAAAAAATCATCATTTTCATGCCATTTCGGGCGTCTAATTGAGAATATACACTCCATTTATGCACTTTTTTTCAATTTGGGGTTCTAGGGGGATATGTAGTAATGGAACAGAAAACCGGCACAAGCAAATTTATAAACAAATACAATTAAAACAAAAACCACACTATGCGTGGTTTTTTGTTTTAATTGTATTTTGGGTTTTTCTAATCAGTAATTAGGGCAATTGGGCAAATCTAATCCTGTGAGCTTCTGGATGAGTTGAAGGGTGAAGCTTTCTCTCTAAATAATAAAGGCGTGGCTATCGGACTCAACAGGAAAAAATAGGCTTGACAACAATCGCTTACAGATGTAAGCTATATCCATATAGGATTACAAACGTAGGCAGGTGGAAAACATGCAAGACATACCGCAAATATCTGATGCTGAATGGTTGGTTATGAAAGTATTATGGAATGAGTCTCCTCTCGGTTCCAGCGATGTCGTTAATGCGTTGAAGGGGACAACTGACTGGAAGCCGAAAACGATCAAAACATTGCTCAGTCGATTGGTTACCAAGAATGCCTTATCTTATGACGCTGGAAGCCGAGGATATTTATACTATCCCTTAGTTTCTGAAAACGAATGTGCCAAAGAAGAAGCAAGGTCATTCTTAGGTCGTGTTTATAACGGTTCTCTTAATCTACTCGTTAAAAACTTTATCGAAAACAAAGAGCTATCGGTAGAAGAAATAGAAGAGCTTAAGAAACTCTTGGAAGATAAATGATCCGGGCGGGGGTAATTTTATGGAATTAGAGTTAGTCTTCAATTGGGTTATTAAATCATCTATTATGGCTAGTATTTTAGCTGCCCTAATTTTGCTGGTTAAATATGCACTGCGAACTGAACGACCCTGCACTGAAGTACAGGGGTTCACGATTGCGACTGGAAGTCGCGATTACGGCTGAAGCCGTTTAAAAAGTGCGGACTGGAAGTCCTTATAAAGACTTAAGTCTTCTGAAAGACCTATTGCTGAAAGCA
>JARLHV010000142.1 GCA_031292055.1 Desulfosporosinus sp. | reverse complement strand
TAACCCCTGCCTTTTGACAAGTACGCTTGAACCGGCGGAGTGCGGCATCAAGGGATTCGTTTTTACCAACTTTGACTTCACTCATTGTCTTATCCCTCCCTCCACTGGATCATCATCACAATTATACCATTATTATTATACTGGATGAAGTTAGTCGCGTCAAGTTCACTTTAGTGATCACCAGGCCATGTTGCTCGGTATGCCGGAATCACCCAATCTTAGCTTCAAGGGCCTGGCCCCCAAGCAAATGAAAATGAAGGTGCCCGACAACTTGCCCACCATCTGTCCCAGTATTTGTAACCACTCTATAACCGGACTCTGCCACTCCAAACTCACTTGCCAAGCGGCGGACCACCCCCAACAGATGGCCGATTAAGTTTTCATATTCGAGCGTGACGTCATTTAGGTTAATCAAATGGTTCTTGGGAATTATGAGCAAATGTACAGGAGCCAACGGTTGATTATCTTTAAAAGCGATAATCTCATCGTCTTCGTAAGCAATTTCGCTGGGTATTTCCCGCAAGGCAATTTTACAAAAGATACAATCTGGCACATTCATTTTCGTTTCCTCCCTTATCTTATTCGACGCAATATTTTTTAGGCACATTCAAGAAAATATTATCACCAAGTTAGAAGTCAAGTTTTAACATTTTTACCATCGACATGGCTTTCTTCCAAGACAACGGTTACAAACTGCCGAGCAACCCAAGGCAATCCATCCTCACGGGAAGGTATTTTAACCTGAATATAATGGGGCGTATGCCCTGTAGCACAACCTTCCGAGTCAATCCATTCAATCAACACTTCTACTGGTTTTCCCAAAAAGCGACGAATAAAGGCTTCTTGGCTAACGCGAGCGACCGCCAAGAGATCCTTGACCCGTTGTTCTTTTAGTTGCTTCACTACTTGATCAGGATAGCCTGCTGCAGGGGTTCCTTTCCGTTTAGAATAAGGAAACACGTTAATTCCTGAAAAGCCACAGGACGTCACAAACTCTAAAGAAGAGGCGTGATCATCCTCTGTTTCCCCTGGAAAACCAGCAATAATGTCCGTCGTGACAGCAAGATTCGGCAAGCGTTGATGTAGCCTTTCCAGCAAATTACGATAGTCGTCCCTGGAGTACGGCCGCTGCATACGGGCTAATACCCGATCACTTCCACTCTGCAAGGGCATATGTAAATGGGGACAGACCTTATCAGACAAAACGATACTCTCAACCAGCTCCGGCGTATATTCCATCGGTTCGATCGAACTCAGGCGCAGACGCCGCAAGCCAGGGATTTCGACCAACTCCCGTACCAAACGGGCTAAATTCCAGTCTTCCCCTAAATCCTGCCCATAATACCCTGTGTGAATTCCAGTCAGAACAATTTCCGGATATCCAGCTTCAATCAAACGCCGAGCCTCCGCTAGAGCATTCTCTGGCAGCCGACTCCGCAAAGGGCCGCGTGCATACGGAATGATACAGTAGGTGCAGAATTGATTACACCCTTCCTGAATCTTAAGTAACGCTCTGGTGCGATGCTCTTCACTGAGTTGCGGAAGTTCCTCAAATTCCTCCGCGTCCCAAATTCCGCGCACAGCATTCTGAGGTTTACGCTCAACTTTGACTCGTTCAATCCAATCTAAGACCTTAGTTCGATCCTGAGTTCCGAGCACTAAATCGACGCCTTCAATACCCAAGACTTCTCCTGGAGCAGTCTGCGCGTAACAACCCATGACCACGACAATACTCTCCGGATGTTCCTTAATCATGCGGCGAATAACTCGGCGAGATTTACTATCTCCGGTATTTGTCACAGTACAAGTATTCACGACGACAACATCCGCTTCTACAGAAGCACCAACCACCTGATACTTTGCCTCCCGAAAAAGTTGGGCCATCGCTTCACTTTCAGTTTGGTTCACTTTACAGCCCAGCGTGACGAAACAAACAGCTCGTTTCGTGGTTCGTGGTTCGATTATAGACGGGTGCGTTTGGACGTGTTCTACTTCTAAAGACATATCTTACTCCACCCTTTTTCAAAACAACTAACGGAGTCAAACCTTAAAGAGAGTTTCAATTTTCAGTATAACTTCCTGCCTTATTTCCACTGGAATTTTACAGGCCACAAGTCCCCTACCCTAAATCCCCATAATGGGCCAAAACTATCGTAAGTGTGGCCACAGCAGCTGTTTCCGTCCGCAGAATCCTCGGACCCAATGACACACTCTTTGCCCCGAGTTGATCTTGGGCCAAGGTGACTTCAGCCTGATCAAAGCCGCCCTCCGGACCAATAAGTATCGCAATAGGGCGTTTAGAGTCCAGCGTATCAAGCACAGAGGCTAATCGCTGAGTCTTTTCTTCTTCATAAGGAATTAGCCACTGAGTGCCATGAGGCAACCTCTCCGCCAGATCCTTCCAATCGCAAACCTCTAATATTCTGGGTTCCTGAACCCTATGAGACTGTTTCGCAGCTTCGGAAGCTATTTTTTGCCAGCGAACGATCCGTTCTTGTGCTTTACTTCCCTCCAGGTGCATTACTGAACGTTTAGCGCGCAAGGGGATGAGCCCTGTCATGCCCAGTTCCGTCCCTTTCTGGATCACCCATTCCATTTTTTCCCCTTTGGAGAGCCCCGCTACGATATAAACCGAAGTTTGTGCCTCTACATCAGGCTGATCCGTACTGAGAATCTGACAAGTTACGCTCTTATCTTCGATTTTTAAGATAACACTGGTATATTCCAGCCCGGTATTATCAAAACCAACCACCAAATCTCCAGGTTTTAGCCTCAGCACCCGGACGAGGTGATCGCGTTCCGAATCGCGCAACCAAAAGACATCGTTGCCAAGCTCAGTAATTTTAAATCGATTCACCGTCGGCCCACCTCGCTCTAAATAAAATCCAACCGGAATCTTCAACTCGTTTTACAATTTCCAATCCGGCAGACTTTAATCCGTTGGCCACCTCTTCAGCTCGCTGTTCAATAATCCCAGAGGCTAGAAATTCCCCTTCAGGGCGCAATAAACGTTTCAAATCCGGAAGTAAGATTAAAATAACATCGGCAATGATATTAGCAATCACAACATCCGCTTGACCCTCGAGCACAGTTCCTAAATCCCCACGCAGAACCCGAACCTTGTTAGTGACATGATTTAGGTCAATATTTTCTTGGGCCACCCTAATCGCAACAGAATCAAGATCCACGGCCTCTACGTTGGCACCAAGTTTAGCTGCCGCGATCGCGAGAATTCCTGACCCAGTCCCTAAATCGAACACAGTTTGGCCAGGTTTTACAATCTGTTCCAGGGTTTTCAAACATAGCGTCGTCGTAGGATGTGTCCCCGTACCAAAAGCCATGCCCGGATCGAGCTCCAGGACAACGTCTCCAGCCAGGAGATCTGCCGACTCCCAAGTTGGCTTAATCAGAAAATGTTCTCCGATCCGAATCGGCTTAAAATATGCCTTCCACGCTGTTGCCCAATCTTCTTCCTTTAACGAAATGCCTTTAGCCTGCACGACCCACTCTGGAAAGCGTTGTAACAATTCAAGAATTCCCAGCTCAAGCTTCTCAAGTTTGTCCACTAGTTCTTCATCTTCTGGGAAGTAACCCTTTACCACAGCTGTTCCGGTGCATTTCACCTCTCCGAAATCGTGATAATCCCACTCTCCTGATTCCATATACTTTAGTAAAAGTATAGGATCGTCCACACTTACCCCAGAACACCCTAACTGATAAAAAAGATCGGCAACAGTTTCTTCTCCCTCAGTTGAAACTGTTACCGCCACTTCGCGCCAATCCATTGATTATGCTCCTTTTTACCCCATCGCATCGCGGAGGGTTTCTTTGAACTTTTCGAACAAGGATTTTTTACCCATTTGTTGGTGATCAGGAGTTGCATCTCCAAATTCACGCAAAAGTTTCTTTTGTTTTTCATTCAGCTTAGTCGGCGTCGTCAAAATAACGCGCACATGTTGGTCCCCACGACCGCTCCCTCGGCGATGAGGTACGCCATGCCCTTTAAGCCGAAACGTCGTAGCCGTTTGTGTCCCTTCGGGGATTTTCATCTTAACCACCCCATCCAGGGTCGGGACGTCAATTTCTGCGCCTAAAGCAGCCTGGATAAAGGTAATGGGTACTTCGCAATAGACATCATTTCCATCACGTTCAAAATATTTATGCCGTTTGACCTGTAAAACGATATAAAGGTCGCCCGCGGGCCCCCCTTTAGCTCCAGATTCGCCGTCTCCGCTGAGCCTTAAGTTTAAACCATCCTCGGAACCTTGGGGAATACTGATCTTTATCGACCTGACCTTACGAACTTTCCCTTGTCCATTACAGGTTGAGCAGGGGCTGCTAATAGTACGCCCTTCCCCATGACAGGTTGGACAGGTCCGAGCCGTTTGAATTTGGCCAAAGGGCGTGCGTTGGGTTACTTTGACTTGCCCACTGCCATGACACTGAGCGCAGGTCGTCGGATGCGTTCCTGGAGCTGCTCCAGAACCCTGACAATCCTCGCAGGGCTCATCGCGCGGAATCTGAATTTCCTTTTCGACGCCAAACACCGCTTCTTCAAATGTCAACGTCATGGCATAACGCAAATCAGCGCCCCGTTGAGGACCACCGCGCCGTTGCCCGCCGCCGCCACCACCACCAAAAAACATATCAAAAATGTCACCGAAGCCTCCAGCATCTCCAAATCCACCCGCTTGATTGGGATCTGTTCCAGCATGACCAAATTGGTCATAACGCGCTCTTTTCTCCGGATCGCTCAAAACGTCATACGCATCAGTAACTTCTTTAAACTTTTCTTCCGCACCCTTATCCCCTGGGTTTACATCGGGATGGTATTGACGAGCTAGCTTCCGATACGCTTTTTTTATTTCTTGTTCATCAGCTGATTGCTCGACACCCAGCACCTCATAATTATCGCGTTTCATGTTTTCCTCCATCACTCATACTTGTCTGACCTTACTAGACATTTGAAAGTCCTATAATATTATATGACCCTTCGCCTTCAAGTACAAGGAAATATCCATTATAGTGGAATTTTATGTAGCTGTTAATAAACTCAAAAAAGCGGGCACAAAGGCTTTTATCCTTTGCACCCCCACTTCATCTCTCACTTTTGATCAGCCAATCTTATTTATCCTTGTCTACCTCTGTAAATTCAGCATCCACAACATCGTCATCCTTTTTAACCTCTTCAGCTCCAGGTTGTGCCCCTGCATTCTGTTCTTGAGCTGCTTGTTGTTGATACATCTTTTCGATGTAGGGATGGAGTACTTTGTTCAACGCCTCAGTTTTGCTATTAATCTCCTCGACATTTTCAGAGGCCGCAGCTGTTTTCAGGTCTTCCAGCGCTTTTTTAATGCTTTCAACTTCAGCAGCATCGCCCTTACCTTCAAAGTCTTTTAAGGTTTTCTCTGTTTGATAAGCCAGCGAATCCGCTTGATTTTTAGCATCGATCAGCTCTTTGAGTTTCTTATCTTCCTCAGCATGAGCTTCGGCATCTTGTTTCATTTTTTCAATATCATCTTTAGAAAGACCTGTGGAAGAAGTAATTGTTACTTTTTGTTCATTCCCAGTAGCCATATCTTTGGCTGAGACGTGAACAATCCCATTAGCGTCAATATCGAATTTAACTTCGATTTGCGGAATCCCGCGTGGTGCCGGAGGAATCCCTGTGAGCTGGAAACGTCCTAAAGTCTTATTATAACTCGCCATTTCGCGTTCCCCTTGGAGAACATGAATATCGGTTGAGGTTTGATTGTCTGCAGCCGTCGAGAACGTCTGGGATTTGGTGGTTGGGATCGTCGAGTTGCGTTCAATAATCCGGGTAAATACACCACCCAGGGTTTCAATCCCTAAGGAAAGTGGGGTAACATCCAGCAGGATCATATCTTTTACTTCTCCACTGAGCACACCACCTTGAATTGCAGCACCCATGGCGACAACTTCATCTGGGTTAACCCCTTTGTGAGGGTCTTTTCCACTTAATTTCTTAATAGCTTCTACGACACATGGGATACGGGTCGAGCCACCCACCAAAATGATCTGATTAATTTTTTCCCAGGAAAGTTTCGCGTCTTCCATAGCTTGACGTGTGGGGCCAATGGTTGATTCAACCAGATCTGAGATAATATCTTCAAATTTGGCACGAGAAATATTCATATCCAAATGTTGAGGTCCTTGTTCGGTCATAGTAATAAACGGCAGATTGATATTGGAATTCGTAACTCCGGAAAGCTCAATTTTGGCTTTCTCTGCTGCTTCTTTTAAGCGCTGCAAGGCAACACGGTCTTTAGAAAGATCCGCACCATTACTTTTCTTATATTCAGTCACCATATAGTCGATCAAACGTTGATCAAAATCGTCGCCGCCCAAATGGTTATTACCACTCGTCGCTTTTACTTCAACCATACCTTGGCTTAATTCGAGGATTGAAACGTCAAACGTTCCGCCCCCTAAATCGAATACCAAAACTGTCGAATCATCTTTTTTGTCGAGGCCGTAAGCAAGTGCCGCAGCTGTCGGCTCGTTAATAATCCGCAGTACTTCTAGTCCAGAAATTGCCCCGGCATCTTTAGTCGCTTGACGCTGAGCATCCGTAAAATAGGCCGGTACAGTAATAACCGCTTGAGTAACTGGTTGTCCGAGATATGCCTCGGCATCCGTTTTAAGTTTTTGGAGAACCATAGCAGAGATTTCTTGGGGGCTATACGTCTTATCGTCAATTTTAACTTTAAAATCTGAGCCCATGTGACGTTTAATAGAACTGACAGTTTTCTCCGGATTAGAAACAGATTGGCGCTTAGCCACCTGCCCAACTAAGCGTTCGCCGGTTTTTGAAAAGCCTACCACAGATGGAGTTGTGCGATTTCCCTCCGCATTAGGGATGACAACCGCTTCCCCGCCTTCCATAACCGCAACGCAAGAGTTTGTTGTACCTAAGTCAATGCCAATAATTTTTCCCATTATAATCTTCCTCCTTAAAATTAACTAGTTAGATACTTTAACCATACAAGGACGTAAAACTTTTTCTTTGAGATAATACCCTTTTTGCAGTTCTTCTACAACAGTATTTTCAGGATGTTCTTCAGAAGCCACTCTAAGCACCGCTTCATGGAGATTAGGGTCGAACGGTTGGCCAACGGCGTCCATCGCCTTCAGGCCCTCCTTGCTGAGTGCCGTTTGCAATTGGCGTAAGATCATGTCCACCCCTTGCGAAAAGGCTGCAAAGTCTGGATTAACTTTAGCTGCATTGGCTGCTCTTTCAAAGTTGTCCAAAACAGGAAGTAACTCCCCCACAATACGTTCAGACGCATATTTAATGAGTTCTGCTTTTTCCTTTTGTGACCGTTTTCGAAAATTGTCAAAATCCGCCTGCAAACGGAGCAAATGATCATAATGCTCGTCTGCTTTAACTTTGGCTTGCGCAAGCTCCGCTTCGAGCGCCAAAATTTTCTCTGGGGAAGCCATATCATTGTTATCCAAGTTTTCTTCTTTCAGGATGGATTTTTCAGGATCACCCTCGGTAGTCTCCCTATGATCCTCGTCCATCCTCGGCTTTTGGTCTTTGAGAGTTTCTTCTCTCCATCGTACCATCCATGATCACCTCTCGTACTTAAAATAAAACTATCTATCGTTAAAATGAGCTCTAAAGGCCCAGTTGCCGCGTTAGTATCCCCGAGGTCTGCCTCTTGTCAGAACTTCCGTTAAACTGCGCGTCATAAAGTCAACAATTGCAATCACGTTGGCGTAATCCATACGAGTCGGCCCGATCACGCCCACGGCCCCGATGGTTAGCCCATTCACTTTATAAGTTGAGGAAATCACGCTGCAATCCCAAAATTCTTTCAATATATTTTCTCCACCGATGGTCACGTTTAACCCCTCTTGATGAGGATGCAGTAGTTTTTTCAGAGATTCGTTTTCTTCAAACACTTTAAACAAGGTCTTAACCTTACCTAAATCCCGAAATTCGGGCTGATTGAGCATATTAAGAGTTCCACCAAGATAGATACGTTCCTCTTCTTCGTCGTCGTCCAGAACCGCTCTTAGCCTATCCATCGTACTATCAATCAACTGCCTCTGCCGGGACAATTCACTATAGATTTCATGCAGCAGGCTCCGTTTAACCTGGCCTAAAGAAAATCCTCGCATTTTTTGGTTAAAAACCCCAGCCACATGTTGAAGCTCTTCTGCCGTGAGATTCTCCGCAATATCGATAATATGATTTTCCACCACACCATTTTCTTTCACAAGCACCATAATAACCTGGCCCGGTTGATAGGGTAGAAAATGCATTTTCCCAAAGGTACTTTTGCCTTTATGTGGTCCGAGTACCAAGCTCGTCAAGTTTGTCAGTTCAGACAACAATTTACTGGTATGAGAAATCACTTCTTGAATCTCATGAATTCTCTTGGTACTTTCACGCTCAATGGTTTCCTTATCCTCTTCGCTAAGTGCTTGAGGATCCATCAGACAATCAACAAAATATCGATATCCCGCATCTGAAGGAATACGCCCTGCTGAAGTATACGGCTGTTCAATAAACCCTAAATCTTCTAAATCAGCCATCTCATTTCGTATCGTCGCAGGAGATACACCAAGATCGAATTTACGCGCAATCGTTCGTGAACCAATCGGTTCAGCAGTAGCAATATAATCCATTACAATCGCCCGAAGTATCTTGCGTTTGCGTTCATCCATCTGCATACCTGCTTCCCCGCCTTTCCTAAGACTTCACCTCTCGTTTGAATATTTTCACGTTTGAAAACGCTTCTGAATTGTTAGTTGTTAGCACTCTCCCTTGATGAGTGCTAACACTTTATGTCATCACATTACCACTCTATTTAAGCTTTGTCAAGAATCATTTTAGATATATTATTTTTGGAATTATTAAACAATAGGGCTAGACTTATACAAGCCCCTGAGTCCCTTAAACGAACTCTTGTAGAATCGAATTTGCTACAAAAGAATATCTGGGATTTAAGCATAAAAAATCACCCTTAATTTTAAAAACATCCTGCGCTTTATAGCGTTCCAACACGTCCCGATAAATATCCCTCAAATCAACGCCAAAATCATTTTTAAAGGCGGTTAGATTAACCCCTTCCTCGAGACGCAACCCCAAAATCATGCGTTCTGCCATACACTCCTGCAACGCTAAGGGTTCCTGACCTGCTTCGTCAGCGAGATCCTGCCCGCTTTGAAGACGACTTCGATAAACTCGCACGTCTTCGATAATTTTCCAACGCACTCTGTTAAGGCAAGACACCCCTCCCGGGCCGAACCCTAAATAGTCCTCGCCCCGCCAATAGCCTAAATTATGTCGACATTCATAGCCCGGGCGCGCAAAATTAGACGTTTCATAGTGCGTATACCCTTCCTCTTTCAACCGCTGCACAGCCCATTCCTGCATCTCTGCTTGTAAATCGTCATCTGGAAGCTGATTAAGCGTCTTCTCTCTTGTTTCTGCCGTATACCGCTTATAAAGCGGCGTGCCTTCTTCTAACATTAATCCATAGAGAGAAAGATGTTCCGGAGCATACGCCAGAGCTTCCTCTAAAGAGGCTTGCCATCTGCTCAGATCTTGCGCAGGCAATCCAAACATCAAATCCAGATTGAGGTTATTAAATCCTGCCGTTCGTAAGTGCCCGATAGCTTCACGAGCTTGACGAGCAGTATGCCTTCTTCCCACAGCGCTTAATAGTTTGTCGTCGAAGGCTTGAACTCCGAGCGAGAAGCGATTAATCCCGTAGCTTCGCAAGATAGTTAACTTGGCTGGCGTAATTGTACCCGGATTCCCCTCAATGGTATACTCAACCTCCGGGTTCCAATGAAAATTCCGCTGAATCATAGCCATTAAGTGTGCCAAGTCTCTATCCTGTAACGCCGTCGGTGTGCCCCCGCCAATAAAAAGAGAAGATACCCCTTGAGGGGCATCTTTACGCCGTTTCGCCATTTCAATTTCCAGGCCCTCTAAATACACCCCGATTAGATCCTCAGAGGAATTAATCAGCGCCTGAGAATAAAAAGCACAGTAATCGCATTTTTTCACACAAAACGGAACATGTATATATAGGGAAGGCATACTTGTCCATCCTCTCTCCCTGCTGTAAGGGCGCGCTGCAGCAGCCCCTACCTATTTATTATTTTCTCTAGTCGTCGATCTTTAATACCGCCATAAACGCATCCTGCGGTATTGCTACATTGCCCACTTGGTTCATGCGCTTTTTCCCCACTTTTTGCTTTTCAAGTAGTTTACGTTTGCGGGAAATATCCCCCCCATAGCATTTGGACAAAACATCTTTGCGCAGAGCACTAACCGTCTCACGGGCAATGACTTTATTTCCAATTACAGATTGGATCGGAATTTCGAACATTTGCCTCGGAATAATTCCTCGGAGTTTTTCCACAAGTTTTCTGCCCCGATTATAAGATTTTGCTCGGTGTATAATGAACGACAGGGCATCCACCATTTCTCCGTTCAAGAGAACATCAATTTTGACTAAATCGGTTTCCTTGTATCCAGTGAGTTCATAATCCAGAGACGCATACCCCTTAGTTCGCGATTTGAGCTGATCGAAATAATCAAAAACGATTTCGCTGAGCGGGAGTTCATAGATCAGTTTCACCCGACTCTTAGATACATAGTCCATGGTAAAATAGGTTCCGCGCTTTTCTTGATTGAGTTCCATGATCGCTCCAACGTACTCCGACGGAACCAAAATCGTCGCCTTCACAACGGGTTCTTCAATACTCACAATTGATTCAATCGGGGGAAGATTGGAAGGATTATCAATGCTGATAACTTCCCCTTTCAAGGTGTGTACTTTATAGATCACGCTCGGTGCTGTCGTTATCATGTTAAGGTCATATTCTCGCTCCAAACGTTCCTGAACAATCTCCATGTGGAGTAAGCCGAGGAATCCACACCGATACCCAAAACCCAGAGCGACGGAGGTTTCCGGTTCAAAGACCAAACTTGCATCGTTCAGATGGAGCTTTTCCAAGGAATCGCGCAGCCGGTTATAGTCGCTGGCATCGACCGGATAGAGACCGCAAAACACCATTGGAGTGGCCTGCCTGTAACCCGGAAGCGGTTCGGGGGCCGAGTTTTCAGCATCCGTAATTGTATCGCCGACCTGTGTGTCCTTGACGTTCTTAATGCTAGCAGCAATAAATCCGACTTGACCCGCTTTAAGTTCCTCAATTATACGCATCGCCGGAGCAAACACGCCTACTTCCGTCACTTCGAAGACTTTTCCGGTGGCCATCATTTTCATTTTTGTCCCTTTGGAAACCCGTCCTTCGACAATCCGAACGTAGGAAATAGCGCCTTTATAAGCATCGAATTTGGAGTCAAAAATCAGAGCCTTCAAAGGAGCCTGATCTTCCCCTTGCGGAGGGGGAACCATTGTCACAATCCTTTCCAGGATTTCCTCGATCCCAATTCCAGTCTTAGCCGAAGCAAGTATGGCCTCACTGGCATCCAAGCCAATCACTTCTTCGATTTCCTCTTTAACACGCTCAGGTTCCGCACTAGGTAGATCGATTTTATTGATCACAGAAATAATCTCAAGATTATTTTCTAAGGCCAGATAAACATTGGCTAAGGTTTGGGCCTCAATCCCTTGAACCGCATCGACCACTAACAACGCGCCCTCACAAGCCGCCAAACTGCGTGATACCTCATACGTAAAGTCCACATGACCCGGCGTATCGATCAGATTCAGTTCATAAACCTCGCCATTGTTTGCCTTATAACTTAACTGCACAGCCTGCAGTTTAATGGTAATACCACGTTCACGCTCCAGATCCATGGAATCAAGGACTTGCTCTTCCATTTCTCGTTTACTCAAGGCCCCGGTATATTCAATCAGCCGATCAGCCAACGTGGATTTGCCATGATCAATATGCGCAATAATAGAAAAATTCCGAATACGTTGTGAAGCCTGTGCCACGGTCTTGCCCTCATTTCTATAATTCAAAACGTTATTTTCCTTACAAAACAAGCAAACATATATTCTAAATTGTAAGTATATCAGATTCAAGGAGAATTCCGCAAGTTATGGCAAGAGCACCAACATCCCGATTATTGGATGGTGATGCTCTTTAAGACTTTTGTGTGTTAGCCTATAACCAGCCTATGTTATTTTACAGATTTCAGCCTTATAATATCGCCCCAATTGCTGGCAGTTATTAGTTCAACATTAGATAAATCTTTTCGCATCGATTTAACCTCACCACTTATTTCAGCTATGTCAAAAGCCATCTTATCGTGCTCGGCCTTATTGATTTCTGCTAAATGTTCCAAAGCTTTCAAGATTTGCGTATTTTCTTGAACTTGGTTTGATAGAACATCAAATTTTTGATTGAAATCATTGCTTAGACTCTCAATTGACTTATCAATTTTTTGATTGAGTCCTTCTATTGCCTGAAGAATTTTCTCTTCCATTCCAATCACTCTCTTTCTACTTTTAAGCGTATTATATCATAATCAATAACTAAAAAATGCCGTGATCGAAATAGTTCCACATGGAAAAAGCCAAAAACCTTCTTTAAACAAATCAAGTTTGCTTAAAGAAGGTTTTTAACTTTTTATTCTGTTTCAGCATCTTACAACGATTCCCATGATATCTTCTTCTTCTAAAGGTCTTTTAAGCTGTTGGGTTTGATGCAATATTTGTATTAAAAGTTCATCAATCGTTTCTTGATCCAATTCAATTCCTTTTGCTTTCAGTAACCGCAAAATGGTCTTCCGACCAGAGTATTTACCAAAAGAGGTGGAATGCTCTCGTCCTACGCTTTCAGGCGGATAGGTCTGATAGTTCGCAAAATCTTTCTGAATACCGTCGATGTGAATAGAAGAAGTATGCGTAAAAACGTCCTCTCCTATAATAGGTTTTGCACGTGGGATTTTACGATCTGTGGCTAAGCTGACCATTAAACAAAGTGAATTTAAACGTTTTAAGTCAAGTTGCACTTCCTGATTAAGACTATATTTCAGGGCCACGGCAACTTCTTCGAGCGAAGCATTACCAGCCCTTTCGCCTAGTCCTCCGACCGTTACACTTAAGGCTTTAAAACCGGCTTGAACCGCGGCAAGAGAATTGGCCGTTGCCATCCCTAAATCATTATGCGCATGAAATTCTAAGGGAACTCCAGATATCTTTACTAATTCTTGCAGAGTAAAGAAAACTTTTAGAGGGTCGAGGATCCCAAGAGTATCTGCAAAACGCACCCGGTCAACTCCTAACCTCTGAGCCTCTGCCAGTATCTCCGCGAGAAATGCAAAATCTGCTCTACTGGCATCTTCCAGACCGAGAACAATATAACCAACCTCTTTTTTGGCATCAAGAACACATTGTCCCATTTGCTCAAGAACCCAGGCCCGATCTTTTCGCAATTTGTTCTTAATTTGTTGATCTGAAGTAGGGATAGAAATCCCAACTCCTTCAACCCCTGTTCGGTAACTTGCCTGAAGATCCGAAAGGACAGCGCGGTTCCAAGTGATGAGACGAACCGGCAAATGGAGCGCCGCCAACTGCGAAATTGTTTTAATTTCTCCTTCACCCATGGCAGGCACTCCCACTTCCAGTTCATCAATCCCGGCATCCCCTAAAGCCCTAGCGATCATCTCTTTTTCCGCCAGGCCAAATGCTACACCCGGAGCTTGCTCACCATCTCTTAAGGTTGTATCGCATAACAAAACTCTTTGCTCCATATTCAATAACTCCTTTTTTAGCATTAGAGCAAGCCAATCGCATCGGCACGGCATTGTTGACAGTGAGTCATCTGAGGTAGAAGCGAGCCAAGACTGCCACGGCCATTGGTTAACTCTTCTTTAGTTGGGGCTACGATATGCGCAAATTTCCCTTGAGGAATCAAGGGCATTATATTGTGAATGTGCGCACCTCTTTTTTTAATTTCTACACCCAAGCTATATAAGAGCTGGTCATTAACACCCGGAATAAGCACAGTATTGACTTTTAATGTCATTCCGGCCTTGGCAGCCAACTCAATCCCTTCGAGTTGATTGTTAATCAAGACCCGTGCCGCATCAGGACCAATCAAAGTTTTACCTTGCCAACGCACGTAACTGTATATTTGGGCACCAATTTGCTCGTCTAAGGTATTAAGAGTCACCGTAACATGAGACACCCCAATATCCACTAATTCAGCAATTTTTTCAGGTAACAGAAGGCCATTGGTACTTAAGCACAAAATCATCTCCGGAAAGTTTTGTTTTACCCCTCTCATTGTTTCAAAAGTTGCTTTGTTTGCTAACGGTTCTCCTGGACCCGCAATTCCTACTACGGTAAGTTTTGATCCGATATCGGACGCTTTGGCCTTCGCTACTGTTTGCAGCGCTTCTTCTGAGGTTTGTACTCTACTGGTTACACCAGGTCGGGATTCATTAGCACAATCAAATTTGCGCACACAATAATTACAAGATATGTTACACCCTGGCGCTACGGCCAAGTGTATCCGTCCGGTGTTACCATGCCCTTTGGTTGAGAAACAGGGATGGCCCAGATTCAGGTTTGGAGTATTCATATTCCCTTGCGTACATTCTTTATGCATCTTAATCCCTCCTAATCATTTTAAAGTCACAAAATTAAGCTGTTTTCGCTTTGAAAATATAGGCGTGGCGCGCGCAGATCCTGCCGCAGGCCTGGCAACCAATACATTGACTTTTATTAGCAATTTGGGCTATAAACCTTTCTTTCCCTTCGTCATCCGTAAAACTTTCCAGACTTAAACAATGTTGGACGCACAATTCTACACATTGCCCACACCCCAGGCATTGACTAGCATCAATTGCTTCAACATATAAAGGGGTCCATGGGAATCCTCCAAAGGTTTTGGAAATCAGTACTTCGCTCATTTTCGGCCTCCTTTGCAAGATCGAAAAATCGACAACTAACCCTTTACACGCTTATTTTATTTCAAGTCTTTCTACGATTTCGCCATTTTCAAAATGTGATTCTACTATCTCAGGCACATCATCTACAGTTACCCCTTTATACCAAACCCCTTCCGGGTATACTACGATATTAGGTCCAGAAGTGCATATTCCTAAGCAACCGGTATTGGTAACCATAACCTCACTCGTTAAATCTTTAGCCTCAATTTCTTCCATAAAAGCTTGAACTATAGCTACCCCATCTTTAGAAAAACAATAACCTTTTTGCTGACCATTAATTTTGGAACTTGAACAAACGAATACATGATATTTTGGTTTTTGCATATTCGAACAACTCCTTAATATTTTTTAGATTTACTTTTCACAAGCTCTACAAACTAAACCAGCTCAGAGATACTTAGATCGCATCCAACTCCAATTCTTGGATAGATTTCTCTATGGCTTCTTCGATTCTCTCGCAGGTTTGAAAAATTTTAATTTTATGATCCTCTAATATTTGGGAGGGTCGCTCACCTATCATTACAACAAAGACAGCTGCGCAACCACTTATCGCCTCAAGTATGCTTTGCATTTTAGAGTCGTCCTCATCTTCATCACGTGCCCCAACTCCGGAACAATACTTCCTTACTGTTCTTCTCTCCAGAAAATCGACTTTGGAATCTTGATAAGTGTATATATAAAACTCTTCTGCCTTGCCAAAGTGCTGATCAACAAGCAGGCCTGTTTTAGTTGCTACTGCAAAGGTATATGATATTTGCTTCTTCGCTTCAGATTCACTATTCATAATCCTGCGCAGCCAAATCGGAGGATTGCCATTTAACATTTTCTGCATTCTCAATAGCACTTGATCTATTGGCTCGGGGGGATCTATCTTTACCGGATAGACGTTGTTGCGGACAACACGGGCAGACGCGGTCGGACCAATAGCCGCAACGAAAAGAACTTTGCTTCCTTCAATTATCTTAAGTCTTTGCCCTAAGCGATCCACATTATCATTCCTGAAAGGCGAGCATAATTTTGCGCTGTCACTTACATCGAAAATGACTTCATTGATCAGCTCATAGCCATTTTTTGATACATCAAAGATCTTAAATGCAGCGGCACCAGCAAAATGCCCATTGACATTCTTACCATCATTTGTTGCGATCACTATTCGCATAAGCTTTATTCTCACCTCTTTTCTTGAGAATCCTTGTTCAGCAAGTTTGATTGAAGCGTACGTTTCTATTAACCATATCTTCGCCTTAATTAATGATACTGTCGGTGAGCATGATCTGTAATAATGGCATTGGCTACTTCCACTAAAAAATGAGTGCCGCCGTCGTAAAGCGTATCCACCTTCAATTGAACGCCAATCTGCTCTAAAATCGGAAATCCCCGCAAAACTTGCACTTTTCCATGACGATGAGCAATACGCTCACCATGGTAATTTGAGATCAAGACATCACAATCGTCAATCATACCTTCTACATCTTCCAAATCGCCCACAAACGTCCGCTGAGCCACGGATCTTTCCAGCAATTTACTCGGTGTACTGGCGACAAGCGCAGATATAGTCCCTCCTGCTTCAGCTATACAATTAGCCATATCGACAATCCGGTCCGGTTCACCGGCCAGGATGAAACGCTTCCTGCCAATTGAGAAATGCGAATCAATCAACGCATCCTGATGACGCTTCCGCCAATGTTTCACTCGACGGTCAGGCTCCTTACCTGTCAAGTGCATAAGCTGTTCAATTAAGGCATCAGTGGCTTGCAAGCCCATAATTCCCGGAAGATTGATATGGACTGAATGAGGACTTTTCTTCAGAAACTCCTCTGCCACGGGCAACATCGAGGCTCCAATCGAGATTACGATCCCAGCTGAACCAAGTTGACGGATGTCATTCATGGCAATGCCTCCTTGACAGACTGAAGCCTGATTTACGCCCAGATGCCCATCTAAAGACTCCGAAAGATCCGGAAGTGCATAGACCTCAAACCCAAAGCCTGTCAAGAGGTCCTTCACTCCCTCCACTTCCAAAGGATGAAGGCTAACATGAGGTAAAAGCAAAACTTTGTCGGAGCGAATACTTTTAGGGGATTCCGTCACTTGTTCGATAAAGGCAGCAGCCATTTTCGCCCAACCACTCTCCAACCCCCCCACAAAGTCCGGTGTATCAGCATAGACAATGGGATAATCTATGGCACTAACTATCCGTTTCAGATCATCCCCTTTAGCGCTTGTCATTCCTGTCGAAAACAGACCGATTATTTCCGGCTTAGCTCTGGGGAGAAAGTTTTGGATCGCTTCTTTAACAATCCCATCCCCGCCATCAAAGATTGCGGTTACCTCATTGACCGCTGTCGTGCGAATAGCGATAGGATCACAAAAATGACGAGTGAAAAAGATTTTAGTCAGGCTTGAGCAACCAACCGCCCCATGGGACAAGGCGAGGCTTCCTTTGACACCTAAAACAGCTAAAGTGGCACCCATAGGCTGAGACAATTTGATCGGATACACTTGAACAGCCTTGTTTTTCATAATCACATTCGTTTTCATAACTATGCCCCCTTAATTAGACACTGCTCTAATTCGATCACTTTTTTCTCCCAGGGAGCTTCACTGCCAATGAGCTTAAACATAGGATTGTTTATGGAAGAAACAATGTCACGGGCAAGGTTAATTAGTCCGCTGTAACTGCAATAGTTTCCGGTTTTCTCCTGACTAATTTCAATAAAAGGAATCCCCTTTTTCACGGCTGTATAGAGACTTCGCCCCCCGGCGAGCAGGAGATCCGCTTTGGTGTTCATAATTAGCGGGACCTGTTCAACCACAGGTTTTTCCATCAGCACGGCGTCCGGGCTCAAAATACTGCGCAGTTTAGCTTTATCCTCCTCATTGGATTTACGTATCGAGACACCAACCACCTCTATGCCAATATCCTGCAAAGCTACCGCAAAAGCCCAGGATTTATTTCCGCCAGTATTTAAAACTGCTTTACGTCCTGCTAATAGAATTTTGTACGGTTCAAGGGCCTTGCGGACCCTAGCCTCCTCACGGGCTATGATTTCTTCAGCTCGTGCAGTTAGTTGCGGATCGTTAAACTGGGCACAAATTCGCCGGATCGCATCGGATGCTTCTCTCATACCATAAAACGAAGCAGATATAAAAGGGATACCCCATTTCGCTTCCATCAGCTTGCAAATGGCCTCCGAGGACTTGGCACAGACAACAACATTGAGACGGGCACGGTGTGCCTGACGCATTTTATCAATCCGACCATCTCCAGAAAACGTAGACAGTATTCTGATCCCGATCTCCTCAAGAATTGGGGTGTAGAGCCACATTTCACCATTAATGTTGTGCTCACCGATCAGATTTATATCATAAGGAGTCGTGTATTCAGGTTCTTGGGTTCCAACCAGATGATCGACGGCCGCCTCAAGCCCCAGTCTCTCTCCGAAATTCTTTGTGCCGATAAAACCTGGGGCATGGACGGGAATAATCGGAATGTTCCAGTGTTTTTCCGCCGCTGCACAAACTGCATCGATATCATCCCCGATCAGAGCTGTCATACAGGTTTCATAAACAAAGACACCTTTCGGATGGTACTTATCAACAGCATAGTCGATCGCTCGGGCTAGCTTCTTCTCTCCGCCATGAATCACATCCATCTCGCCAATGTCTGTGGTAAATCCCATCTGGGTTTTGTCCAAACCCTCATACGTGGTGCCAACGTGCCTGAATTCCCAGGTTGAGCCAACACAGGTCATGGGGCCATGCACGAGATGAATAGCATCAGAAACTGGTGCCAGGGCAAAATAGGCACCCTCAAAAGCACAGCCAAAGGTTGCAAGCCCAGGAGGTTCATTTCCTTTACAATTTTTTTTACTGACATTGTAATGCTTACAAGAAGTATCATTGCGAAGTTCTTCAATTGCGCCTTTATTCATTATATAATCCTCCTTTCCGAGAAGATCTGACCTTCAAACAACCGTTATTATCAATTAAATAGTTTCAAGTCACTGCAATTATTTTGGTGTTATCCTGAGCAAGAGCGAAGGGTGACAATAAAACGTGATATTAATAGCATGACAATGGGTTTCTGCAGCAGAATCATGAAACTTATGAAACTCACTAAACGTCTTCTGTCGCCGAGCATTCTTCGAAGTCGGGGCAATGGGCACAAAAAGGAAATCTTTCTCCGTCATCCGTAATGATTTCTCGACTGCAATTTTCGCAATAGGGATATTTCTCAAGGTCCAGATTATTTTCCTCGCGCATCTGCCTGTAGATAAAGCGCTTCCATTTTAAATCATAAATATTTTTTACTGCCAACGGTTTAAAATAGCGCAGCATAGCTTCCGTCAGTTCGTTTCTGGAAAACAGACCAATACTTCTCCACATGTGGTCTCCAACCTGGCATCTGCGGATAAAGATATGTGCCACCCAGGATTCAAGGGGGGTCGCTGAGGTCCGATTAGCTATCAGCATATCTCGAAGCACAGGTTCCGCTGGCGCATCTTCGCCTGTGTTGGCATTTTGTGGTACTAGCTCGTCAATCGAATAGCTTCCCGGAAACATTTTCTCTAGTATCTCTGCGATTGTACTCCGCGCAAGACCAAGGGCTTCCGTAAGAGGATGATAGTCAACTTCTGCCATGGCTGTTGCCAAGGCACAGGAAACGACATAGCGGTCAAATTCATCACCCTCTCCCTTGCAGGCCATTAATCGCTCTCTTACTCCTGCTGCATGATTCGGAGGCACATGATTGGGCTTGGGAGCGAAATACTGATTAGGAAAATTTGGCAACGATATCTCTCCTTTCCGCCAAGAATTTAGGGGATAATTGCAAATAGTGTTCTCTGGGTATCGGAACAACTGTCTGCAATTATCGTACTTTGCCAATTCGCAAAAATTCGCATCACCGGAAACCCTAGTTCTTACATAATTAATTCCATATCCTCATCCAAGGCATCCCTATCTACTCTGTCTAAAAGCGTATTGCTGATCATTTCTACCAAACGCATTGCGCCTCGATAGCCAACAATCGGCAGATAAGAATGGACACCCCTATCCATAATGGGGAAGCCGACCCTCACCAGAGGTATGTCTTCCGCTCTTGCAATGTATTTGCCATAGGTTGTTCCCATCAGGAGGTCAACCGGTTCATTCTTTATCCATTGGTGGAGTGCAAACAAGTCACCCGCGGCTTTAACCTTGCCATCGACACCCGCCTCTTCAAGCATCGGACAAACTTCTTTTTCAAAGGCTTCTCCAGGTGTACCGGTGAGTACGTATTTAGGAATCATGCCCAACTCCAGGAGAAATGCCGTTAGCCCTATGAGAATATCCGGGTCTCCAAAGAGGGCGACTTTTTTACCGTGATAATGTTGATGTAGATCGGCCATGATATCAATGACCTGACCTCTTTCTTCTTCCAACTCCATGGAAACTTCTTTACCGGTAAACCTCGATGCAGCTACTAGGAAATCATCCGTAGCATTGATTCCGATAGGAGTTAGGAGGGTCCTGGCCGGGACCTTACATTTTTTCTTCAGTTCAAAGGCACTGTCTGCCGAGGCAAAGCTTCCCAAAGCCAAGGTAGCGATTGAGTTCCCTGCATCTATAATATCCTCGACTCTTGTTCCGCCTTCTGGGAAAATATTGTAATTAGACGTTAGAGGTGCATCTAAGACACCGCTTGTGTCTGGAAACATAATGAATTCTGCACCCATTGATTTCAACATTCTTTTAATTTCCCGCATGTCCCCGGGATTTACAAAACCAGGTATGATGTTGAGTTTTCCGTTAGGTTGGTTACTATTCACGCTGAGATATTTAACCATGCCCTTAGTCATATTGGAAAATCCCACAATATGCGAACCTACATAGCTCGGTGTATTAGCATGGATGACAAATTTGCCTTCTGGTATCTTAGCCTCGGCAATATACGTCGGAATATCATCTCCTATGGTTTCTGATAAACACGTTGTGTGAATCGCCATAATATCCGGATTATAAATGGCAAAGACATTATTGATGGCTGTTTTTAAGTTTGATCCTCCCCCAAATACTGCAGAACCTTCCGTGAATGAACTCGTCGATGCTTCAACCGGTTCCCGGAAATGTCTGCTCAAATGTGATCTGAAGTACATTTGGCAACCTTGGGAGCCATGACTATGCGGCAGACAATTGTGTATCCCTAAAGCAGCATACGTTGCACCCAGAGGTTGGCAAGTTTTAGCTGGATTGATGACAATGGCTTTGCGTTCAATGCATTCTTTCGGTGTATGATCTAACATTTAGCCCACCTCCTCGATATAATTACCTTCGAGCATCGGCTCGGTCTTCCATTTAGGCTTGATTAACTTCCAGGCCGGTGTTGTTAAACCCATGGCAATATCCCTGGCGAAGATCACAGCCCCCTTAAAACCTGCAAAAGGTCCACTGTAGTCATAGGAATGAAGTTGCTTAGAAAAGGTTCCCATTTTATGAATAACATATTTTTCTTTGATACCTGAACCAAAAACATCCGGTTTTAATAATTTCATGAACGATTCCATCTCATAATGATTAATATCATCCACAACCACAGTTCCATCATTCATAACCTTGATCATACCTGCAAAATAATTTAAGGACATTTCCTTGCTCAGTTGAGCATACCTTTCTTCGGACAGGATCAGGCGATAGCTTTTCTCATCACGCTCAACGACTAAATTCTCAATGTTTTTGTTGTCGGCATTGGCTTTGATTGTCGGGATGACTTCTCTTCCTTCATAATCGTCCCGATGGGCAAATTCAAACCCAGCGAGAACTGTTTCCATACCCAGCTCCTTGAACAAACCCTGGAAATGGTTGGCCCTCGAGCCTCCCACAAATAGTGCTGCAGTTTTTCCCTTACAAATCTCTATATATTTTTCCATCTTAGGCCCTATCGCTAGCAGCTCTGCCTCAATCAACTCTTCTGTCCTCTCAATTAAGCCAGGATCATTAAAATATTTCGCAGTATCTCTTAAGGACTGAATAGTACTTTCAATGCCCAGAAAGTTAACTTTAATCCAATCAGTACCATGTTTTTCACGTAACATTTCAGCTACATAGTTGATCGAACGATGGCACTGAACCAAGTTCAAATCAGCCTTATGAGCGCTTCTTAGTCTTTCAACCGTACCGTCTCCCGACATGATGGAAATAATATTGTAACCAATAATTTTTAATAATCGTTCAATTTCCCAACCGTCACCACCGATGTTGTATTCTCCCAGGATATTGATTGAGAACTCCTTTTTAGGAGCATCTCCGGTACCCATAATGTGTTTAAACAAACCGTTATTAGCAATGTGGTGACCGGCAGATTGACTGACTCCCTTATAACCTTCACAGTTAAACGCGATTGTTTGAACTCCAAGTTCCTTTTCGGCCCAGACTGCTACGGCATTGATATCGTCCCCAATAAGACCTACCGGACAGGTGGCGCAGATCATGATCGTTTTAGGGTGAAAAATCTCCACGACTTCGGTGATCGCCGCTCTCAGCTTCTTTTCACCCCCAAAAACAATATCCGCCTCCTGCATATCTGTCGAAAAACAATAAGCCAGAAAGTTTTGATCTTCTCCTTCATTTTTCCTGGCCTTGTTTCGTCGAGTCAACCAACTGTAATAACCACAGCCGATTGGCCCATGGGTTATGGCGATCGTATCTTTCAAAGGGCCGACGACAACCCCTTTACAGCCTGCATAGGTACATCCTCTTTCAGTAATGATGCCCGGTATCGTCCTGGTGTCGGCAACCATCTCTTGAGGCGCCAGGCATTGGTCCACGATCAAGGTGTGTCCTTTTCTGCCTTTAAATGCTGCAGCTGGGTATTTATCCAGAATTTTACCTAATTCTTCTTTCATGATAATTTTATCTTTCATGATCAACGACACCTCCCCATTTTTAGATTGCGATTTCACCCGTTTCCCCTGTTCTCACGCGTATGCTATCCGAAACCGGCATGACAAATATTTTCCCATCTCCTGGGTTCCCTTTTTGATTGACGGCGATAATGATCTCGACAATCTTTTTAATGTCATCATCCTTAGCGACGATTGTAATCAATCGTTTTGGTATAAGCCGATGTCCTTCCGATATAGACTCTGCAACCGTCGATGACATACTCTCATTGCCGCCGGATAATAGATCTTCGACCAATGAAAAATCAACCTTTTTTTTACCTCTTCCTGTAACCTTCCTACAACTGATCGACGGAAACCCTGCGTCTAAAAGAGCCTCCTTGGTTTTGCTAATCATGTTCATTCGTATGACCGCCATTATCTCTTTCATAAAAACCCCTCCTGCATTTTACAGCTGCGTTAGCCCCGAGCTAATTGTATAGGCCTCATCAACTGGACTCACAAATATTTTCCCATCACCAAAGGCGCCTTTCAGACTTGTTTTGGCATTCCTCATAATCAGCTTAATGACATCATCCTTGTCTTCATCGTTGACAACCATCATCAGCATTTCCTTCGGTATTTCATCGTAGAAAACATCCCCAACCCTTACACCCCGTTGCTTGCCACGACCCATCACATCCATTTTG
>JARLHV010000010.1 GCA_031292055.1 Desulfosporosinus sp. | reverse complement strand
TTGTTCCATCGATAGCAACCACAGTATATCCGTCAATTGTTCCGTTTACAAAAACCTTATTCTCAACGGACTTTTTTATAATGTGTTGATTTATTTGGCTTAGTCCGTTTATATCAATTACTTTCAGTGCATCTCTGGTTGCATCAACCTGCGCCAGCTTTGTACCTCGGGGCAATAGTTTACTGAAATCATTATTCTTTATCATGAAATTCAGTTCGTTAAAGCTCTTTATCCTAAGCAAAAAACCAAAAAGTACAGGCAGAATTACTTGACCTGTTCTATAAGTTGGGTTAACTCTTCCGTCAGACAATTTATTTAAACCACGATCAACGTGGAAGACATTCTTCATATATTTTACCAATTTTGCAAAGTAGTTTTTTCTCATCTTACCCTCTCTTCCCTTCTGATTTTAGCAGAAAGAAATGCCAGGCAAAAGCATTAAAAAACTCCGAATTTGATACACTTTTTAAATCGGTAAAAATTTCAGTGAAATCAATGTATTGACGGTAGTGGGAGCTAAAGTGCTGGGGGTCCAGTGATCCGTCACATAAACATACGTAGTTGTTACGCCGAGACATCCAACCCTGCCTGTGAGCACGGTACTTCCCCGTCTCACTCTCCCGATAACGTCACATCCGAAAATAAGTCACCTCCTAGCGTCGTTTGCTTGGGGGTGACTTTTGGCATTTTATGACACATTAAAGCTCTTGATGGACATTTCGAAACACAACATCTTTGGATTCGTACCACCAAATCTTTAAATTTACGATGATGAATGTTAATTGAACTCTTAAATTCATAAGTTAGGCTACGAACTATGCTGGTTGCTCATTTGCTCCTACAGTTGCTTCGGTGGCACTGCATTAGTTAGTTGTTAGTTCTGCCCCATCTCCAGCTGCAAAATGTTTAACATTTCCATTGGCATCTTTATAAGTCACCGCTGGTAAAACCGATAGATCGGTTAATACAACTCCATTGCTATTATTAATCACCTGCCCGGAAAATGTTATGACATAAATGCCACCACCACTTATCACATCCTGCACCACTTCAGCAGTATGAGCTGAATTATTAGCATATCCTAAATCCAGAGATTGGCCATTGCCAAAGATCACCGTGCCATTGGGGATATGAAGAAGCGGGTTCGTGTAAGTAAATTGGTCCAAGTTGCTGGTTGCGCTGGTGCCGCCCGGCCCCGTTACGGTCACGTCCACCCTCCCGCTTACCACTGGGGAAGTTGCCGTGATTGAACTGTCGCTGTTAACTGTATAGTTGGTTGCCGCTGTATTGCCGAAATTCACTGCCGTAGCACCTGTGAAGCCCGTACCGGTGATGGTAACCTGGGTGCCTCCTGATGTTGGTCCGCTGGTTGGACTTATGCCGGTTACGGCAGGAATTGCCACTGCCTCCATCACCGTGGCCTGGGCGTTAGAGGAATACTGACTGCCGTCCTGGTATGCCAGATAGGGCGTGCCGTTGTACACGTAGAGAGATTCATAGCTCGCATTGCCGCTAGAGAAATCAGGGCTGCCTACCGGTTGCTAGGTTAACGCCGCCAAAGCAGGGGTTGCCGTCATCGCCAACATGACTAGCATTGATAAAAGCAACAGTCCACGCTTCAAAAATAACTTTTTGGTCATCTTCCTAGTCCTCCGTTCAATTTAATTATTGGTTAAAGCGCGATAAAAGAGAAACTACCCAGAAGTGAAATTATCATTGGTTTTTTAATCGTTTTCTGTATCTTTGCGTAATTTTGATTGTGCCATTTCAATTCCTTTTTGTGCAGCATTTTTGACCTTAGCAGAAGCATTCGAAAGCATATCCTTAGTATCTGACCATAATCCGTTTTAAAATCTTTAATCAGCTGTAAATTATCTGTATAAAAATAAGGTGTTTCTGTAAAACCCTAATAATCCTGCAAACAATACAGTTGGTACTTGTAATCTCAAGGAGTTATATATTTCAGTAGCTTTATCCGACCGTCCGGTGTCTGGGGAGTCACGTTCTGATGAAATACTAGTTCTTTGATTTTTCTTCTATGTTATAAATTACCTTCGCATAATTAAAACACAAGTTTATCTAATCGGATACCCCCCTTTTAATCTATTTTCCCAACGACTATTTTGTAATTGATATTATGATTCTGCTGCAGAAACCCCTATTATCGAATCTCTTAGGCTTTATATAGTGTTATGAACTACTGTAAGCCACTACATATAGCGTGTAAAATCGCTAAATTGTATTTTATCTGACATTCCGCACCCTTAGTTGAAAGTCCTTGATTTATGCGGGTTTGCGGATTTCAGTAAAAATAAGGGAAAACCATGGAAGCCGCACGGTATCTAGTTTTTTTGAGAAGGGTGCGGAATATGAATTTTATGCAGTTTTATCACTTTTATCACATAACGTTTATTCTTCACTCTTTGTATTATTCCTTCAAATTTTATTGCAAAATTTGCCGACATTAATCGACAGTTTTATAAGTATGGGCGTAAAACCGCTATCCCCTTAGGGTAGTGGATGTAAGCCCATCCGTAGCTTAACCTTGGTTCTGGATATACTTCTCAATTGTCTCTTTGCTAACATTTCCTATGCTACATGCGAAATATCCATCGCTCCAAAGTGTTCTTTCCTTCCAGAATTGTTTTGACAAATACAAGTGGTTGTTGTTTTGTCTCCATATTTGATAGGTTGACATCTGCTTCAGAAGTCTGACAATATCCAATATGGATTGCGTAGGATTGTAGCTTACTAGCAAGTGAACATGGTCTTTGTCAACTTCAATTTCGATTATCTCAAAATCCTTTTCCTCTGCAATATTGCTCAATATTTGCTTAATTTCGTTACCATACTTGATCAATAACTGCTTACGATAGTTCGTGACAAATATTAAATGCGCCATTAAGAGATATTTTGAATGGTTTCTTGAGATATAATCCATGATTTCCTCGCTTGTACTCTCTCCATTTTGCTAAACCTCGGTATAGGTTTCAGTGTAACTTTAGTTCCTTTAGCATCCATTAAGATTGCATATCCTGTTGACATTCTACCTTTGATAAAATACTCAACACCTAAATACCTAACCTTATCAAACTTTCTAAATCCTTGAATTTTGCCTGTTGGAATTCTTTGCTCTGACCTAATTCCTTTAAATTGCTGATAGTCACCGTCAGACACGCCCTTCTTGAATAACACAACATTAGTTTTAAAGCTAACTTCACTTCCTAAACAAAAATACCCTTCCATCGTTAATCAACGCGAGAGTGTGTACCGTTTACCATAAATTACATGCTATAATATGTTTCCATGGACGAAAAATATGTTCCGACGGACAAGGTTATGCAACACAAGTGTAAAATCGTCTCATATATTTCCTCAAAAGCACACCCCGTAGTCATATCACGCACATGCCTAAAATCCGCACCACAAGCCACTTTCAGACTATGCATTTTTCCATACTTACAACAAGTCTCCACGTGCGTGGTTGCCCCACATCGGCTTGATAGAAAGCACCTTGAAGCCTCACATCGGCTCTATAGAAAACGATTGACAATTTCAATTATAGTTCACATTCTAAGAATAATCAGAAGTTATTGGAAAGTGCATCTTTCTGTACCAGACCCCACTTGTTTAAGAATATTCGCAGTCAATTTAGACTCGTTCGAGAGGACGATGTGGTTCCGTCGGTAGCTTCACGTGAATTGAGTCACCGATTCGGACTTCTCCCCCAGACAATACGATACCCATTACACCAGCCTTTCGCACAAGATTCCCCTGTTCATCGCGGTCCAAAACACCACTCAAAAGTCCTGGTTTGAAATTATCTATTTGGTTACACGGATTGCGAAGCCCTGTAATTTCTATGGCAACTGCCTCTCCGATGTATAGCTTTGTTCCTGTTGGTAATCCTAGCAAATCTATCCCACAGGTTGTAATATTCTCACCCATTTGCCCTGGTTCGATATGAAAACCTGAGTCTCGTAATTCGTCGAACAGTTCAGTATGAATTAAATGAACCTGGCGGAGATTTGGCTGATTCGGATTTTGGGCAACACGAGAACGATGTTTCACGGTATCTCCCATGTGTGCGTCACCTTCTACACCTAAACCAACAATAAGCTTAATGGCCTCCACAGTCTGTTTACTAAAAGTATGACTTGCACTACGGCTAACTGACAGAACTTCTCTGATTTGATATGTAGGGTATTTTGTCATTCGAAATCCATCCTTTCAACACTATAATAAGAACGGTTATGTTATTAAAGGATATAGTTTCTTCAAAACCTTAACACATCGGAACCTGTTCGAGTCATACGAGTTCCATTACTACTTGTCAACGATTTTAAGGGGTTATCGCAATTCTGTACTGACCAGATAGACGTTTAATTTTAGGACGGATATCATTAATACCTTAAACGAAGGTCTACTAAGTTTTGCGATAATCCTTCACCTACTAGATAATTTTTGAGGTTGTTTGTAAAGATTTCGATGGCCCTGTCATTGTAATGTTCAGTTGATCCGGCGGAGTGGGGCGCCACAATGACGTTGTCCATATCCCATAGTGGGCTGTATTCGGGTAGGGGCTCAACTTCGAATACGTCAAGTCCAGCGCCGGCAATGTCACCTTGTTGCAAGGCTCGAATCATTGCTTCTTCATCTGTTGTTCCTCCCCGACCTATATTAATATAAAATGCAGATGACTTCATGGCTTGAAACTCGACCTTACCTATGATCTTGCGCGTTTCATCGGTAAGGGGCAAAGCATTGACAACATAGTCACTCTTAGATAGGACGTAAGTGAGTTGGGATATTCCAACCATTTCATCTACAACAGGTGAAGGAGTGGCACTTCTGCGAACCCCAAGCACACGCATTCCAAACGCCTTGCACAGACGAGCGATTTCTTCGCCAATGGCGCCTACGCCAAGAATTCCCACCGTTTTCGCATGCATTTCTGATGTTGATGTTATCCCTGAGTGGTGCCAAATTCTTTTCGACTGGTTGCGCACATATGTATCTATCTTGCGTGTCAGATTGAGCATGAACGCGAGCACCGTCTCTGCAATAGGATATGCGCTCACACCGCTCGAATTTGTGAGGAGAACGTCTCGTTTCGAGAACTCAGCGAGGGGCAAATAATCCACACCAGCACCGAAGTGTTGAACCCACTTCAGATGCCACTCCGGATGACTTAGAAATACTTCTAGCACGTGGCGATTCCAACGTCCGCCGACAATTTCGGCACCGATAAGTTCGCCCTCCCATATTTCTTTATTGTGACCGTGCACCAGTTTCCAGTCGGGAACCAGGGCCTTTAAGGCCTCTATGTGATGTCCCTTCAATTCCTGAACGATTACCATTTTACGCATTTGTGATCACCTCCGTATTATGATGTTACGAATTCGACAGCCAAAACAATGGGCGCACCATCCCGACCAGTACGGTAAAGCAGCATGTATGACTTCGTCTCTGGCGCTCTACCAGAATCTTGGCGCACACTAAATAGTTTAACTTGTTGCCAAGTTAAACACAGTAAAATTTCCGTTAATAATACGATAATAAAGTAAGTGATTTGGCCCCATTCGGCCAAGCCTTTTCTGCCATTCCACACAGTGCACGACTGTTTCTCATCACGGAATCACCATTTATCACCCATACTACTATATTATGTAAAATAAAACAGACAACATGTTTATGTGGTCGGAGGAAGAAAACATTGCGCCTGTTTTTGGTTTAATTGGGGTTCTATGTGCAATCACCCGAAATTTTTGAATGTTAATTCCTCCTGTCATAGGTGCGAGCTATTAGGTAAGGTTTATCGTAGGAGCCATAATAAATTTAAATCCGATTTCCCTTTGTCGTAAGGGGCATCGGATTTCTTCTTTAAAATATGTCTTGCCGAATATGTTAATAGTACAGTTTGAAAGAGGTCCTCCGGTAGCGATTGAGCCATCTCCCAAGAAAAATATGCCATCCTTCCGGTTGGAGAACCATGCGTGAAATGACAAACGATAGGAATTTAAGGTAGGCACATTTTAAGGATTTCCCTAAGTTCATTTTCTTAGATTTTACTGTAGCGAATAAGAATAATTGGAAGTTTTCTATGTGGTATAATTTTCAGTGTGACGCATTTGTATTGCGAAACATTATTTTATAATACAAATCTGTAACTCTGCAATAATATACTATATGCCTTAAATTTTAAGATGTATAATTCATGAAAATACTTTCAAAGGAGTATGCTTCATGAATATTACATCTTTTTTAATATACTGCTTTATTGTTACATTTACACCTGGGCCTACAAATATTGTTATATTATCCACAGCACATAACTTTGGGACAAAAAAGGCAATGGAATATGCATATGGTGCAACGATTGCTTTTGGTATATTACTTGGTATTTCCGCTGTGTTGAATACTGTACTTATAGCTGTAATACCAAAGATATTAATTGTTATGCAGATCATCGGAAGCTTCTATATACTCTATCTTGCTTATCAAATATACAAAATGGATGTTTCAGAGGCGGCTGAGATACAAACGGCTACGTTTGTTTCTGGCTTTCTTATGCAGTTTGTAAATCCAAAAGTCGTACTGTTCACAATGACAGTCATGCCAAGCTTTGTTATGCCATACTATACTGATCCGCCTGAACTTGCAGTATTTGCTGCAGCTATAACAATTATTGGGTTTTGCGCATTTGTTACATGGGTTCTCTTCGGTGTAATGTTCAAGGAATTTTTGAAGAACTATCAAAAGACTGTTAATATAGTTATGGCTTTATTTTTAGTTTATTCTTCGATACTGGCATCTGGGGTAGTTGAGCTAATTAAGAGGTGATTCATATGGATAGATTTATTTATAAAAAATCAACGGGTGTTACTGCGTTGTCAGCAAGCTTTACTGATTTTAAATATAAGAAGCACTCTCACAAGGAGTATGCATTAGGTGTAACACTGCGAGGTATTCAGCAGTATATCT
>JARLHV010000141.1 GCA_031292055.1 Desulfosporosinus sp. | reverse complement strand
TCTATAGCATTAGAATTATATGTAAAATTAATCAAAAACTCCTCGCTTAATCTTAATAGTTCACCCACTTTAAGTGGTCTATATGAATTTAATTCGCGAAAAAGTTCTTCAATTCTATTAAAAGCAGCTATTTTGCACACCGCCTTTCCTTCAAATATCCAATTTATTATATCGTAGCATAGCCAGTTAAATATTACCAGTTTGATCTCTATGAAGTAATTTGGAATTATTCTACGTCATTCCTCCATTTTAGTCTAGCTGATCCACTATGATATTTATATCAACAAAGAAATCATCCGGATCAAGCGCCGTCTTGGTGATAAAGAACGTATCGGCATCGGTAGCCCCAGTTTTTCCGGATCCACCCAAAACAAGGGAAATCCTCTCCCAATCCTCGTAAAGTGGCGTTCAATAAAATATGGACTATCCAATAAGAAGCGTAGAAAGCTAACATGATTAGATGAACTCATAAAGACTGTGGCAAGTTTAACGCCTCCACGAAAAACATAAGCCAGAACGTTTAAATAACAACATTCTGGCTCATGTTCGTCTATACGTCTAACCTCTTCAAGATACATAGTATAAGAGGTTTCAGTTATACTGCCACCATCGGCAGAATCGCCGTTCCCGAAGGTACCTGCGCCCGACACGGAACGGAACCCGAGCATTGGACCCTTCATCATAAATTCTTTATTTCCTCTTCTAACATAATTTTGCTCTTGTTTCAGTAATATTTGAGGATAGTTGTCGTTTATAATCGGGATATCTTTCAGAGATGTAATAAAACAGTAGGTCTGAAAAGAAAGGTTTATAACATTGGCCCAGCCTTGTTGTAGTTGGGAGGCTAAGGTTAGGTCACGCTCGTTCTCGAGCATTTTTTGGTCGTAATCTTTTTCTTTTAGCTCTCTATGGAGGGTGCTAATTTGCTGAATACAAGTTTCAATTTCACTGGGCAGAGCTCTAATGGGTTGTCCTATCCTTAGGATGATTGTCAATTAGTTAGATTGCTATTTTGTTCGATTTCGGTAACACATTGGCTTTTGACATAAACTAGTACACTCCCATCCTACCCAGTATATTCAGCTTTAAAAGGTAATTCCAATCACTTGGTCAATCATCTTTAAAAGATAATCAGGGAAATCATCCGTATCATGTTCAACGGATATAAGTCACTTTTTCATTCTTTTTCCGACTTCTACAGCCTCTTCTTTATTACCATACTTGCAAAGTAACTCCAGTTCATCGAACCTTTCCAACAAGGCTTCTCTACAAGCACTCGTAAGTTATCAGCTTTTTGTTTAATGGCTAGATAAACTCGTCTTGCTTGAATGCCATTATCTACTACATATTTTATTATTCTTTTCAAATCCTTCTGGGCAGTTTGGGTCCAGAAGACATGATATTCGCTTAAAGTCATGATTTTATAAAGTCATAGGGTGAGAGTAGGGCTTACATGGCTTTTTCCTATGTATTATTATTTCGCTTTTAGGCGAACAGCTTTTACGCAGATCTTTTGTGAAGGTAGGTTAAAAAAATTTGCTTAGTACTGCTTGGATGAAACCCTTAATATCGTCAAGGTTTTCCTGCAAAATTCGGTAAATCTCAGAGTCATCAACCTCTTGGTACAAGTGCACAATTCGGTTACGAAACTTCACCATTTGCACAAGTGAAGCTTCTTTATCCTTACCCAATACCCCATGTTGTATTATAAGCTTTACCGCTTCTACCGAAGTACTAGGGATTCCCCAGCGTTCTCTTGCTACAACATGATTAGAAACATCTATTAAGGCCTCAATACAGACTTGAAGGTTATATTTCGCAGCATCTACCGCCAGAAAACTAGCTAAAAAGTCTTGGCGTTCCATTTGCTTTAACGTCTCTAAATTCCCTAACTTTAGATCAATAAATGATAGTTTTCGCTGTATAATATCTTTATCCACCATGACTACCGTATTCCTCCTTTAGGGCCTGCTCGTAATCATGAGCGAATATTGCATACTTAGCAGCATAGTCTGGATAGGTCTTAATTACGAATTCGATAAAATCACTATGTTTAAAATAGTCTCCTTCGTAGATAAGTATGCCTTCCCGGAGGGCGCGAAACTGCAAAGCGATCGGAGCGCGATTCAGATTAACCAAATCTATTCGGTCATGACCAACATGAAGACTCAAGGCCACATCTAGCTCCAATTCCTCTGGTAGAGTAACTGAACGAGTAAAAACTATTCCCAAATCAATATCACTCTGCGGATGTTCAAACTCAGTACCAAATGATCCAAATAAATAAACCGCAGCAATTTCAACTCGGGACTGAAAGAATTCTTGCCAGGATAGCAACTCAATGGGCACTTTTCGCATTGGTATTACCCCCTTTTATCCTATTATATCATGCCAAACATGTATAAAAAAGCAATATGGTATATTTTTACTTATTTCCAAATGCTCCTAGTCAGAAAAAGCAGCTGATCGATGTAGTTCGCCAAAAGCCCCAAGTAGTTAAGCGAAATCGCGATGTTATTGTGGCTTTGTCACAAGACTTTTTAAGGTTCTTACATAAATCCTTCACTTGCAACATCCTTGATGTATTTATACTGTTTGCGGATCAGTTTCTTGAACTGGGCATCAGTTAAGTCATTGTATTTATCGGTTCCTTCTTCAACTAGATAATCGTAAATAAGTTCCGCATATTCTCTGTCTTCCCGTACCATCTTCCGATATCGCTTTTCTATCTCATAGGGAAAGTCCAGCCAATAACTTATGCAGTCGATTTCTCCATCTAAAAACGATTTCGTCATATCCATTATGTAGTTAATATTAGTCATCGCCATCCTGCTTATTTTCCTTCCTCGGCTTCTTTATTAGTTTTCTTTGCATATTTCTTCAATTGTTCTCATCACCATTATTAACTCTAAATCCCCTGGATAGACTGTTTCACATCACGCCACAAGTCACTCAGAATCCCTTCTTGATAACCTGCTAGAGCGGTTTGGAGAAGTTTTTCTTTGAGAGGAGCGAGTTCAGGAGAGGAGACTCTGTCGAGTTGTTTCAAGCGCTGAGGACTTAAGGCCTGGTCCGAGCGCGAAAGCTGATAATCT
>JARLHV010000001.1 GCA_031292055.1 Desulfosporosinus sp. | reverse complement strand
GGTGATGTTTGGTATATCACCTCCTCCGACGCTCAGAGATTGAAAAGTAATATTGGATCTGTTCCAGACGATCCGTCTGATGCGCCCGTCCTCTGGACGGTTGATGGCACCAAAATATTTAAATGCGATGTTCCCGGCGGCAGCAGTTCAATGTCCTATGCCTGGTATGTAAACGATGGAAAACCCATTGAACTTCCCTATACGGGCATGAACTTTTCTTATTTCGGCGACGGTCAATTTACGACTATGGGCGAATCTTTTGATTGGGTATTTACAGACGGCATGGCAGCAGGGCACACATATAAATCTTATTATCTTTATTGGACAGCGGACGGCCTGAAGGAATATGGCGGGTTAAAAATCACGCTGCAACAGTTGTTAAAAGTGAAAGGCGCTCGGACCGTCATCGATGCGATTACCAAATCCGGCCATACGGTCGACGAAATTTATTACCGTGCTGACAACATCATAAATATCAATTATCATTCCGGCGATAAACAAAACGGTAATTTTGACAATGTAACACTCGTATACAAAAATAATACCATTACTCCTGAATTGGTCTATCCAGGTCCGAACAGCTCTAAGACGGAGAGTTTAAACGAGAAAAATTTAAGCGATTTTTCCTATGGCGGTATTTATCAGGCGGCATTTTTTCCAAAAATCGCGACCTACCCGGATCAATTTCCGATGGATTAGGAAATATGCCGAAAATCTATTCAGCAGCAAGCGGTGAATGCTAGAAAGGAAACTAATGAAAAAATTCATCTCCATGTTTGTTGTAAGCTGCTGTATCCTCTTGTGTAGCTGCAGCTTTAATTCATCCCAGAGCGATGCTTCCTCTGGGGCAATATTGCCGACTCAGAGCGTTGTGAAAAATGCGGACGCTGCAAGCAATAATAAACTGACGATGGGCGGCTTAATTGCACTTGTAAAAAAGGACACGCTGACGCTTGATGATTTCAGCTCTTTTACAAACGGCACAAATCATGAGTCGGAGTATTCACTTACGAAATACTTAAGCGAGAATTATTTTAGCAAAAATGATATTATTGAACTTGCGCGATCGGTGCATTTTAACGATTCAGGTGTGGATTGAAGTGAATCTTAATCCTCAATCTGTTAAATCCCGACTCCGTTATTTCTATCGTAGCTGTCAAATTTCAGATAACTGCGGAATTCGCGAATATTAGTTCGGGTATCCTAGTATTTTATGAGCATACCCGAAGATGATTACGGATATATTCAAATTAGTAGGTTTATTTTAAATCAAAGAAAAACATTGTAGTCTATTTCAATTCAACGTCAAACTTATAATCGTTCATAAGCTCATATTCATGGCCATAACTAGTAACTTTAGAGATTTTTTCCGGATGATCTGTCATAAACTCATAAGTGCCCTGGTGGGTTTCATAGTCCATAGGACTGGTTCTCGATCGTGGGGCTATTGGTTCTATAAGGTTGCCCACTTCATCTTCAAATTGAAAATTGGTGGACTCACTCCTGTCGGTAAGTCCGCTAATCGTGTAATGCATGATCAATTTTCCTGGATTGCGCTCAATGTCTGAGATATTAATTTCTTGATCCTGTATTTTAATCGAAACAGGTAACTTTGTGAGATCTGCCGAATATTGTTTTTCCTTACTATTTACAAATCTATAAGGGATCACCGTAATTTTTTTCGTGTCATTAGGTATTCTCATCAAACTGATGCCGATCTTGAAGTCTCCGTTGATGCCTTCGCTCTCTGTAAGAGGCATGTAATTAAGGCAATTTCCTTTGTCGTCAAGAATAAAGAATCCCAATTTAAGAGCTTGCTTCGTATTATTGATGCCCTTCAAACTGATAATATTGCTGAGGGCACTTCTGATAATTTTAACAGAATCGACTTCGCCATTCTTAATTTTATGCACAACATTGGATTCTGTAGTTTGAGCAGCAGTGCAAATATCTTTTTCAGTAAGACCTGTGTCTATCTTCCACAGTCCGGTCAACTCTGTGAAACCTGACGGACCGTGCAGCCCAATATTAGAAATTCCTAAGTTCAACGTATAACCGTCTTGAATTCCCAAATCGGAATCTCCAAAATAAAATGATGCATATCCTTGATAATTACCATTGTCTTTTTGCGATAAGTAGTCCCCTCCTGTATTTACAAGGTTTTTCGAAGGAATACCGTCTTTAGTGCTTAGAAAAAAAGGCAACAAATTTGTATCGATTTCAGTAACAGCGCTCCCAAATCCTCCAGGCTTGCTCAAATCGAAGCCGACAATGAGGGTGGTTCCATCATATGACAAATCGTTCACCGTAAGGGTTATTCCTTTGTCAGTTGTTTTTTTATTCACAACGGTTTTTTTCGTGTCGCCAGTGATATCTACCTTTACAGTTTCATAATTTTTAGCGGCCGATGGATTTACGAAATTCAAAAGCGAATTTATAATCGGCAAGTTCTGCCCGAAAGCAGCTAATGTGCTAAGTCCCATGATACTTATACAAGCTACCAGCAATAACAGGGATTTTTTTGGCAAATTGCGGCTTTTTTTCCTTTGTTCAAGATTCCTTAAAGTGTCATCAATTCTTGCATTTATAGACTCCGGCACAACAGAAGGTATCTCCAGGTTTGACTTCAATTCGTCTCGGTCAAAGTTATTTTTCATTTTTATCGTCTCCTTTTACGCACATCAGTTTTGAAAGCTCTCGTCGAGCTCTCGAAAGACGAGATTTTACAGTGCCTTGAAAGATATTAAGTATTCCAGCAATCTCTTTTACGCTAAAATCTTCGTAATAATATAAGAGTGTTACTTGTCTGAGATGGAGATCAAGCATATTGATAAAACCTGTCGTAGCGTCGTCGGAAGGATAGGCATCCAAAACTGCCTGTTCGTTTATTTTTTCAAGAGAGACGATCTTGTTGGACTTGCGTAAAATTTTCTTACACTCATTTATAAGTATGCGTATGAGCCATGTCTTGAAGAACTCAACTTTTTTGAGGTTTCCGATATTGGTATATGCGGAAATAATCGTCTCCTGTATAGCATCAGCTACATCGAAGTCTGATTCCAAAAGGCCTTTGGCAATCCTATAAAGAGCCAACCTGTGGCAGTCAATCAGGGCGGAAAAAGCTGTTTTATCACCTGATTTTGCAAGGTTCACCTTTGAATTATCACCTTTATCAATTTTACAAACTTCTTCAGCTCGTATCATGCTAGTCATTAATCATCCTCCAATGTTCCTGTATTGTAACGCGATTACATACATTAGAGTTGTTAAAGTCAAAAATGGTTCGCGTTTTGAAATATTTCTTTTAATCTTCTTCATTGGGTAAATAGCAAAAAGGGGGGTGAATTCGAAAATAATTAACTAGCCTACAACAGGCAAGAGACCCAGCCTTCCTTAATGGAATGGTGGGTCTCTTGCCATTATTATGAGGAACTCTCCCTCACTCACCTTGGAATCCCATAAGATACTTTACATAACGGCAGTTTTCTGCCATTGTCAGCCTCTCCAGTAAAACAAAAGCTACCTCTAATGCCGTGGACGGAGAGGAAGAAGTGATAATATTTCCATCGACTACTATTGCTTGACTCACCACGTCTACTCCATATGAAGCTAATTGCTTCTGTCGTAAGTCACCATTCAGATGATAAGTAGTCCCCTTTCGTCCTTTAAGAATCCCACTCTTGCCCACTGGCAATGCTCCTACACAGATAGTAGCTATATATTTGCCTGCATCATCAAATTGACGAATTAAGGAAAGAAATTCTTCCTGATAGGCATCTTGATAGAAACCAGCCTCTTCGAATCCACCTGGAATAGCTAAGGCATCAAAATCTGACACGTCCACATTATTTATTTGCATCTCCGGAATGACAGTAAACCCCCAAGCACACTTGAGTTGTTTATGCATTCCACAAGTCACTAATTGAGTGGTTCCATCTCCTTCATATTCGTTCCAGCCTAATACGTCTGTAAAAACACTAGCTTCATAAGCTTCAAAACCGTTAGCCAGTAAAAGTAATATTCTTTTCATACGTTTCCTTCCTTTCATTTCTTTCTTTCTTTCATTCTTTCATTTCTGGAAATATCTATGATGTTATAGTATCCTATAGTTAGATCAACGTAAATTTGAATATTTCAAATAAAACATTCTATTTTTTCGAATCTAAGAGGAGAATAAACATGGACTTGCGCCAGTTAAGAACCTTCCTCAGCATTGCAAAAATGGGTAGCTTATGCTGGGCTTAGGTATTTCACTGCTTCCTCGTTTTACTGTTGAAAAAGAACTTCAAAATAATCAACTGGCTGTAGCAACACACCATCTACCGCTTCCTCAATATATGACGCAGCTAATCTATCACAAAAGCAAGTGGCTTTCACCTGTACTACAGGCTTTTATTGAAACAGTTAATCAAGCTTTTATTGGCTCACGTACTTAACGTAATCTTAAGAGGTCAAAACGCAAAATTCATACAGAGACTAAATTGCTGCTACCTTAGTGATGTGGTCAACGGGCCAGTCTATCCGTGCTGACACGATAGCACTGGTGCCCTTGATAGATTGAAAATATACCAAGCATCTTTAACGACGAGGAGATAAGCTTATGATTGACTATGAGTCGCATATTAATAAAAGTAACTCAAGAATCGATGAATTAGTTCAGATTGCTTTGCAAATAGGAGCAGGCATAATTGATGTAGTGGTAATTTCCACAAGTGACATCTCAATTGAGGACGATTTGGCTAATATGTGTCGTGAACCTATCTGTGCATTTTACGGTTTATCCGCTAACTGCCCACCTTATGTTTCTAGTCCAACCGAGTTCCAGAATATGTTGAGAATTTATAAATATGCCCTGGCCATTAAAATCGATGTTCCTATAGGATGGTTAAATAGCGATGACCGTCTTGTTGTAATGAGATTATTGCATGAAATTGTTGCCGATATTGAAAGAGCAGCTATCGAGCTAGGTTATACCAATTCAAAATCATTTGCCGCTGGTTCCTGCAAAGAGATTTTTTGCAACAAGCATTTACGCTGCCGATTGTTGACTGACAATGGGGTGTGTCGCCATCCAAAATACGCCCGCCCTGCAATTGAAGCGTATGGAGTCAACGTTCATGATCTTAATAGGACAGCAGGATGGTCTAGTGATCAAAATTCGAGAGAAGCAACTATTGACAAGGCATCCATTGGAGCGATTTACGGCTTAGTCCTAATCGGTTAATTGACTAGTATCGGTTCCTAGTTGAATTGTATAGCACCTCACGGTCACCCTTTTTTTCCTTATTTGCAAATTTTTTCTGTGCACGTACGAATTTTACAAGAAGAATAAAAGTTTGTCGTTACCGTAGCCATTTTACTTTTAAGCGGGTTGCTAACTGTACTAAAAAATACCTTATTTTTCTCTTGACTTAGAGTGGCCTTTAACTTCTATACTATTAACGTCGGAGTAAAAAGAAACGGAGTGAACCATATGAAATATATTCAATATGGAAAAACAGAGCTCAAAGTGTCTAAATTCGGACTAGGCTGTATGAGATTCCCGAAAGACGAAACAGAAGCCATTGAGATGGTTCGGTATGCGATCGACAACGGCGTGAATTATCTAGATACTGCCTATGTCTATCCGGACAGCGAGGTCATTACCGGAAAAGCGTTAAGCAACGGCTACCGTGCTAAAATCCATCTGGTCACCAAAAGTCCGATCTGGAATATTACCAAGCACGAGGATTTTGAAACATATTTAGATCAAGCATTAATGCGCCTTGGAACCGACTACATTGATATTTATCTTCTCCACAATATGAACCCCGGCAATTGGGAGGCAGTTAAAAAATATGACGGTTTTACGTTTCTTGATAAGATGATTGAGAAAGGAAAAATTAGGCATAAAGGTTTTTCGATTCATAACTCTCTGAAGGCGTTTAAGGAAGTCGTCGACTCCTTTGATTGGGAAATGGCACAGATTCAGCTCAATATTCTGGGTGAAACCATGCAAGCTGGTGTTGAAGGCCTCAAATATGCCGCCCATAAGGGACTTGCCGTGGTCATCATGGAGCCACTGATGGGAGGATACCTGCTTAACAACGTCCCTGCCGAAGTCAACGAATTGATTCAGTCTTATCCAGAAAAACGTTCCCTTGTTGAGTGGTGCTTCCGATGGCTTTACAATATGCCTGAGACATCTGTGATCTTAAGCGGAACCAGCAGCTTGGCCCAGCTAAAGGAAAATCTTCGGATATTTGACCAGGCTGCTCCGAATGTGATGTCAGATGAGGATCAAGAATTTATCCACAAGATACGAGATGCGTTCGAGTCCAAAAAAAGTATTGGCTGCACAGGATGCTGGTACTGCATGCCCTGTCCTCAAGGTGTCGCCATACCGGAAATTTTCAAACTCTATAATAGCTATCAGTTGATGAATGATCCCCACGACAAGCTTATGTATCAAAACAGAATTGTTCCGTTTGGATTAGGCGCCGATCAGTGCATATCCTGCGGAATCTGTGCTCAAAATTGCCCGCAGGGGCTCCTGATCCCCGAGTTGCTTGAGACAACGCATACGGAATTGAAGGCATGAACCTAAAGGAAGGATAATAGGTGAATGAAAAGCTTGTTTGCTCAAACACAGATCGGTAACAAAAAATTGTTCATCAATAAATGGAAAAGGAGAGGGTTATTCCCTCTCCTTTTCCATGGCATTTTTTGCCCAGTCAGAATCTTTACAAATTGCTCTGCAAATACGAGTTTGGCTCACTTTCGTTTCTGTTATCCTTATAGGTGATTTCATTCATTGAAAATTTAAATGGCAACTTGTTCAAAGCCTTTTTCGGCACGAACAGGACGTCGTATTTGGCCTGCGCCAGCGGATATCTGGCGCGAGGGTTGCCTGGATAGACTGAAATCCAATTACCTTCTCAAAATCACCGTTAAAGGCTGAGAGAATTATGTGCTTTCTTTTTATTGTGACCCCGCTCTTCAACAAGACCATGATATATACGATCAAACCCGCATAATCAAGTTATTTACCAATCAAAGATCAGGGACTTCACGACTGCAAAATACTCCCTCAAATAGACATTAGGCACGAGATACCAAGGGGTTGGGGAAGGAATACCTACCGGAATCAACCCATTACGCCGAGCAAGGATTTTTGAGCGGAAGAGATGAAAGTCATTCGTAATTACCGCAACCCTC
>JARLHV010000140.1 GCA_031292055.1 Desulfosporosinus sp. | reverse complement strand
TTCTGGGGTCTGATGAAACCTTAACCTTGAATACTTTTTGACACTGGTTGTTTTCTTTCCGAGGACACTCTTTGCACTCCTTGGGATGAGTATATTTCAACGTGTCGTATTGGGAATCATAGCTATCATAACGGTAGGAAAAATTCTTTCAAACCGTACAAAACAAAATACATTGGGCGGCCCACGGACACACGGCGGCCGAAATAATTGCCTTGCGTGCCGATGCCGATAAACCTCATATGGGACTTACGAACTTTTCAGGAAGTAAACCGCAAAAATCCGATATAACCGTCGCAAAAAAATATTTAAATTCTGATGAGATTGATATGTTGAATCTGATAGTATCTGCCTATTTGGATTTTGCCGAAATGCAAGCAAAACGCAGAAAGCCGATGTATATGCAAGATTGGATAGTCAAGCTCGATGACTTTTTGCGACTAAGCGAACATGAAATATTAACAAACGTAGGAAAGATAAGCCATGACAATGCGTTAAAGAAAGCAATTGAGGAGAAAATCCATGCTTCATGGAATACAACTGCAGACTGAGAAACAAGATGATATGATTGACATAACGGCTTATTGACTTGATCAAAAATGAAAAGACGTAGTAGGAGAACATTCATGCCAATTTTTGAATATGGACAAAAAGAAATAGACTACTTGAAACGCAAGGATAAAAAGTTGGGTGAAGCTATCGATAGAATCGGCATAATCCAGCGTGAAATTATTCCTAACCCGTTCACTGCTTTGGTCTCAAGCGTGGTCAGCCAACAGATCTCCAAAAAAGCTGCCGAAACGGTATGGAAACGACTATGTATACTGCTTGGAGATATAATGCCTGAAAGTAACGGCTCGGAAGAAGTCAATCTAGGTAGTATTGATCCTAAAAGTATTTCACAGGTGTGCCTATCAGAAATCAAAGCTTGCGGAATGTCAGAGCGAAAAGCCAGTTACATCAAGGGGGTTGCAGATGCAGCAGTTCTAGGAATCGTAGATTTTAAGAATCTTCACACTCTGAAGGACGATGAAATTATTACTCAGTTGTCTTCGCTGCATGGAGTGGGTGTTTGGACGGCTGAAATGCTCCTGATATTTTCTCTCAATCGGCTAAATGTGTTGAGCTTTAAGGATTTAGCAATCTGTCGAGGTATGATGAATTTATACGGCTTAAAAGAACTCCCAAAGGACGAGTTTGAGCGCTATAGAAAAAGATACTCACCTTATGGCTCAGTCGCTTCATTGTATCTATGGGCACTCTCTGTATGATTGGTTGAGTATACAATTGGTCTGACCTCACAATTGTGTGATAAAATTGCAATAGAGTCTTTCATAAATTTTTAATGTTAAGTAAATTGTGCCAAGGCCTAAAATCACTCGCCCCGCCCATCCCAAGATTGGGGAAGGGTGTAACAGCTTACCAAAGAAGCTCTGGGGCAGTTAGGGGATGTGCTGGGTGGGCTGAGTCTGTAAATCATATGCGATGTCAGCCGCCGAAAGATGAATAGAGAGAAGAAAGAAGTGTTTGTTATGGCAGATGATCCCTTTAAAAAGGTAAAGGGTTTAGAGGGTTTTGACACATCAAAGTTAGTGCCTAGTTTTAACACGCCTTCCTATCAAAAAAGTCATAATGAATTTCTGGAAGATTATAATAAAAGTATTAGTAGTTTCATTGAGCATAGGCAAAAAGAAGCTAAAGAAAATTTAAGAAGATATGATGAACAAGTAGAAGCCACGAAAAATTCAGGAGCTTCAGTTATTATTGGTAGCATTGGAGATAATGTGACTGGATTTTCAATTGGTTCAAAAGATTCTCCTGTAACAGTTACTAATCAAGTATTTAATTATGAAAAAGCATTTAAGGTCTTAGAAGCAATTAAAGGAAAATTCAATGACTCATCGTTTAATAGTGAGTTTGGGAATGATGCTGAACTAGTAAAACAACTTGTTAATAAGGCTTTAAAACAGGTAAAGGACAAAGATGATCCAAAGCTGATACAAAAGTCGCTTGCAGTAGTATCTGATATTGCCATAAGAGTATCTTCAGGTGTAATTGCATCAGGAATAATTGTGTTGCTAGGAAGGTTATCTAGATGATCTGACGCTGAATAATCAGCGTCTTTTTGCATGGAAAATATTAGTCCTATCAAGTTGGAGGAATTTAGCAACTAATAAAGAATTATTGTATAGATAGAGCTGATTTGAAGAAAGCAGGTTAGTGGAATGGCAGCAAAGAATTGGTCTATACAGGATTCAAAAAGAAAGCCTGGTAATACTGTAGAATTCTGGTTAGCGTACAAGAAAGATTCAGCGTCAGTCATCGTAACATACACTAACGACAAGTTAGTAGATATTGCAGGGGTAGACAGTTTACCGCAATACATTATGACAGATATGCAAAAGTACCTTGCTAGCATATCTGTTTTTAGGTGTCGTTGCCTTGGGTTATGCAAGTACTGCGTCAAGCCGGAAGGTGAAAGGACTACTTTCTCCACTACTGGGGTTTGCAAACATTATTCTGGACTTGCTAGGAATGTATCAGAGGGAGAGATAACTATAAAAAACAACCCCAAAGGGTACAAAGAAATGGATCATTGTAAAATCGCTGTTACAAAATAAAACTAAGAATATCCAAACCAAGGGCTATTATATCAATTTATCTCATCAAAGAAATTGATATAATAGCCGTTTGTTTATGGTCCTAGCAATATTGTCCATTGTTCTGCGCTAAGTTTAGAAAACGGTGTAGAGATATCAAACAATACTAACGGGCATAATCTAATGGCCATCTCTAGGTCGTCGATTTCTTTGAACGGGACTTCGCCTTGGAAAACCTCAATATATACACCCATCGAAAGCCACAGTAGCATAATTGGCAGACGTTGTGATAACATGAAAATGAAGTGTATAAGGATGGTCAGTAACAGGCTGAATACAGCGAACTATCATTTGGAACCTCCCGGATAGAGCGATTTACTGGTAATTCGCCGAGATGGAACGTATTTCCTGCTAGATATGATAGTGATACTTGTTATGTAAAAATCGAAACCGTGAGATGATCAAAGGTATATCACTTCCCAGTGGATAAATAGCATGGCCAGACTTGATGCCGTTTGGCAAATCGCTCAATATTTCGAAGAGTGGTTCGAGACCGCTTTAAAAAGGAGCCACTCAACATGATGGACTTGGAGGAGAAAGTATGCTCACATTTTATTGTTTTCCCCAGTGAACGACTTGTCGTAAAGCAGAAGCGGGTCTTCTGCAAGAAAATGTTAAGTTTGAGTACCATAACATTGTAAAGAGCCCTCTCTCAGTCAATGAATTACTTGAGTTAGCAAAATTTGGAGGAATTGCCGTTCAAGGTCTGCTTAACAAGAAGAGCAAAACTTATAAGGATCTTGGGAAGGAACTTGAGGAGTCAAACGAATTGGCTGTTGCTAGTTTTCTTGCGACTAATCCAAAAGCAATGATCAGACCCTTGTTTGTAAGGAATAACGAGCTGATTATTGGGTTCAAAGCAGAAATGAAATGAATTTTCTTCACTTTAGGATGAAAGAAATGTT
>JARLHV010000139.1 GCA_031292055.1 Desulfosporosinus sp. | reverse complement strand
CCCCTTTGTAATTGTTAGTCCTTCAACCTCAATTACTCGATTACACTATTGTATAATTAAGTTAATTTCTCACCTTCATCTTATCAAAGATATTCATTAAATCCAACTCAATTCTTTCAACGGCGCAGTCAAATCTTCCTCTCTAGGCGCGGTTGCGATGGCAACAGTTAAACTTAGTCTCATCTTTTTCTGATTGTAATTTTAGGTTTGCTTGGAACGCTGTTTATTCGCCTACAGTCAAAGCTTTTCTCCCGCAAAGACACCAACACCACGAAAACGCCCAGCTTCATTTGTTAGCTCCGCCATCAATATCTTATGGGATTTCAATAGATCATCAATATTAAATGGGTCGAATGTAATTCATTATTTAAATATATCAGCCCATAAGCAACTATTTTCACTGCTTGTCTCAGTTTCTTCCTTGCTTGGGTTTAATTTTATTACAAATATATCTGGATATTGAGATAAATTTCTGGTTGTATTGGCTTCGTAATATTCGCCAGCAGAGTTGAATAGTAGCCTTATTTCCGGCAAGTCCGGTTGCCCTGCGATAGATTTCTCAACTATACCTACATCTCCTGTATTTAAAATTACTATTGAGGATGGCGGGTATAATGTTATAGCTTTTTTGAACGCTATAATCACTTCTGGAGAGAAGTCTATCCCAGACCTTGAAATTATCCAGTTATAAGCTTTGTGTAAATACCAGGCATCTCTATGGGGTCTTCTCGCTATTAATGCGTCATAAGTGTCAGCTACTGCTATTATTTGTGCGTATATGTGTATTGATTTATATGCCAATTTATTTGGATACCCTTGCCCATTCCATCTTTCGTGGTGCTGCTCTATGGCTACCTTCAAGTGTTCCTTGGTTACTGAAGTTTCTGTATGCTTCTTAACTATTTCAAACTCTTCTTGAGTAAGCTTACCCAACTTATTCCTGATCTCTTTTGGTATATTTTTCCTTTCTAGGTCGTGTGCTAAAGCACCTGCCATTAATTCACTAAGTTGCGTCGGTGACATCTTCAATTGATTGCCTATTAGTACGGATATAAGAACTACATTTGCAGAATGAACAATTTCATAGTTGGAAATGGTTCTGTATACATTATAATTAAAATACCAGTTACCTTTTATTAGTATCTCACCAACTAATTCAAATATTGTTCTCTCTACTTTTTCTACGTTATCAGTATCTATCGCGCCTGATTTGTATAGATTTTTAACCAATTTCATTAAGTCACAATACGTATGTATTGATAATTGATGAAATTTAGATACTACTCTTGCTGTATGCGTGGTTACAACCCTTGGCTGTATAGGTTTTTTAACTTGTGTGACCATGTTAGCTGATCTTCTGGCTAGCTCACCGTTACTTCTTACGTATACTTGGCCACTATTAATTCTGTTTAAGATTTCCTTAGTTAACGCCTTGCCTTCTGCGTGCAATAATCTATCGTTCCTAGAATATAAATTTTCTTCCGCAATAATTGATTCATGTAAAATTCCAGGCATTAGTACTGATAAACTGTTGATTGAAATACCCATAGCTACCATCCCCTCAACTCTTAATTTACCGTTAATACCCATCAATACCCATAGGCTATTAATTAGTGCTTTTCGATCCTTGTTTAATGCTTGTTAACTTACACATTACTTCGTTATCAGAGTTGTATTTTGTTCTCAGCCCCATTTAGTGCTATATGTTACCAAAAAGCAGTACAAAAAACAGCTTACTTCTGCCATTATCTCGTATTCCATGCCTTAACTCCTTATTCCTCAATTCTTCACATTTGCTACATTGCAGGTAGCTAAAAAATATATCAATGCTTTCACGCGTAGAGGAGTGGCAAGAAAGCAAAATTGTCAATCTGAATTACTCTTAGTTTATGACGAGAAAATCAGCGAGAGAAATGAGCGCTTTGTTCCTCCCCATTTTGCAAAGTAGATATAAGTGCAATGAAGTTACTATTTTATTCTAAAGTATAAGTGTTGCGTGTTAATCTTCAATTAACGTTCTGTAAATAATACGTTAATTGTGTTTTCAACTATCATAAACATACACATACAGTCGGTAAAATGCCTATGATTTATAATTACACTACTAAATAATTTAAAAGTCTTGCTTTACGTAACAGGCGCACACTCCCAATTATTGGCCTAATGGGTATAGGAATAATGCGAAGCGGGTTGCCAGTCATATAAAATAATTAATTCACGTCCGATAATTGAAATTAATATCACCAAGGAAAGTGCCAACATCACATAACAATTCGTGTTATTCTAATAGAAACTATAAAATTATCGCTAGGGAGGCTAGAGTTTGAAAGCCATTGCATTTGGTATATTAGCATCGTTTTTTTTTGCCGTGACATTTATCTTAAATCGGGCTATGGATTTATCAGGCGGGAGCTGGATATGGAGTGCAGTTCTAAGATTTGCCTTTATGGCACCGTTTCTGCTTATAATTGTTATGGTGCGAGGGAATCTTAGGCCTCTTTTATCGGATATGCGCAAAAGGCCCATGATTTGGCTGGGTTGGAGTACCGTTGGATTCGGACTTTTCTATGCACCTCTTTGTTTTGCCGCGGCCTATGGACCAGCTTGGTTAGTCGCCAGTATGTGGCAGATTACGATTGTGGCTGGTTCGTTGCTTGCTCCGTTTTTTTATACCGTTATTCCTACGGAATTAGGGCTGCAAAAAATCCGTTTCTCCATACCTACCAGAGGTTTGGCCCTTTCTCTGATCATTCTAATAGGTATAGTGCTAATTCAGTTGCAACAGGCCCGGTCCCTTACTGCCAAAGAAATTTTATACGGGGTTTTACCCGTTCTACTCGCCGCATTTTCTTACCCTTTAGGCAATCGCAAAATGATGGCCGCATGTGGGCAACGGTTTGATACGTATCAAAGAGTCCTTGGAATGACACTAGCAAGCCTTCCATTTTGGCTTATATTATCGGCTCTTGGTGTAGCAGAAGTCGGACTTCCAAGCAGCAATCAGACAATACAAACCTTAATCGTGGCCCTTTCCTCGGGTGTCATCGCAACGATACTTTTTTTCTCGGCAACCGATATGACGAAAGGCGATGTCCATAAACTTGCAGCAGTCGAAGCGACTCAATCGGGGGAAGTTATTTTTGCTCTTATTGGAGAATTAGTTATTCTCCATGGGGCATATCCAACACTATGGTCCTTTGTTGGAATGGGTCTTGTTATACTAGGTATGATATTACACAGTGTCTTTGGACAAGGAAAAGCATTAAGAAATGGGATTAACACAAAAAGGGCCAGACAATTCACACTATAAGATTGAGTTGAATCCGATTGTTTTAATAACGAAACGTTTCTTGATCAAATACACGTTCTGCATATTGCAGAAGGCTAATGCCATGCGGCTTTAACCGCATGGCATCTATTTTCACCTCATTCGTAATACTTCATTATTGCCAGGTGATCTGCAGATCATTTCTGCCAACCAGCCGATCTTTGGAAGCAACCGCCACAATAAGGCAAGGTGCATTCCTTAATACAACATCCGTTCCATTTTTACGGTATGCCTCGATCTGTGCCGCAGTATTTGCCGCCCATGGCGAGGCTGCTAGCGTAGATCCTTTTCTCATTTCTTCTTCAGCCCAATCGACGGTGGCCTGTTGTTGGTTTTTATTAAGCAGAATATATACAATTTCAAACAGCCTGTTGATTTGCATACGATCAATGAATTAAACAATTAATTAATTCATGATTCCGCTGTTCGACAAGTCTAAAAACATTATAAAATATCAAGTCACTGCCATTATTTTTGTGTCATCCTGAGCGAGAGCGAAGGATCTAGGGACAAAAGATCCTTCGCTTCGCTCAGAATGACAATAAAACGTGATATTAATAGCATAAAAGGGTCTGCAGCGGAATCATTTATAGATTGAATTTTTGTTTGAGTTATACAATATTATTGTTGTTGATTTCGTTGATATAAATAACTTAAGCTCCGGTCAATTATGTGATATTAATTGACCGGAGCTTTATAAACGCCAAAACAGATTCCCTTTGTTCAGGCATGAATGTACTTAATACAACCATCATGCCATTTTTATCTTTCCGAGACACCCGACGATCATGGAGGATCTAGTGTCGCTAAAGCCATGGATGGCGGGAAGCGACCACTTGAAGAAGTGGGTGTCTCGAAATTAGATGAAAACGAGTCTTTTCCCTTAAATCAGCCTTTACCTTTGAGCTACAAGTCTCCAATAGGCCAAAGCATAAGCAGCTTATTCCTACTCACTATATAATATGAATAGTACCCTCTTTGCGCGGCAGAACGCTTGCTTGCTTAGCAATATCCAACTACAGCCGAAGAGCAAATGGTATCCAGATTTAGATGTTTGTCAATTGAACACCCATGTCAAAGGCTCTCTGGCAATCGATTGGAAATTGTTCGGCTTTCACTTGAGACTTATGCTTTTCGTCAAACATGGAGGCTTCATACTTGGAGTAATCGTCAAATTGGTAGGTATCGGTGGAGATCATATATTCAGAGGGTCCTCCGAGTATTTGCAGCAAGTTTTTGTTAGTTTGAAATAGGGCTTCTTCATAGTTGACTTTTTTCAGAAACTCTTCAGGAACGTTCATTGTATAGATGAAGCCCGAGGATAACTTGCCTTGGAAAACAGATCGATGCCTTTCATTATAGGAAAGATTAGAAAATAACAATCGTTCTAAAAATGCCCGTATCCCTGCGGTAACATCACCAAAATAGATGGGAGAACCCAATAGGAGGACATCGGATTTCAAAACTTTCTCCAAGACATTTGTTAGGTCATCCTGCATGGCGCAGTGTCCAATATTTTTGCTGTTTTTTCGCTTACAAGCAAAGCAACTGATACAACCTTTAAAATTCAAGTCATAGAGATGTATGATTTCCGTTTGGGCTCCGACTGATTTAGCACCTTCAAGAGCTTTCTGTAATAGGGTAGCCGTATTCCACTTTTTTCTTGGACTCCCATTGACAGCAATTACTTTCATGATAATAATCCTCCCCCGCTAAATATTTAATAAAAAAATTATCAAAAATATTCCCATTGTTTATTTGTCTATAGTTATACTTGCAGATTGGGGCAATGCCAAACCGGCTGCTACTTCCACCGTCTTAAGAATCCCGGATACTCCTGGGCAGCTGGGATGCGGGCTATATTTCGCATAAATTTCATATACCTTCCCCATATGAAGTTTATTCAGAATTTCTTGGTAAGCATCAACTTCCGTTAACTCTTTTGCGATCTTTTGGTAGTTTGGACAATCGCTTGTTATCTCCAATTTTATCATCTTACTTCTTCGAGAATTTGATTGACTATCATCGCTCACCGCTTTGACATTAATAGTAAAGCCGCAAATCCCTGCGTGAATAATTCCTATTGCCATCTTAGTCCCTCCAATACTCTAATTATTCTATGAATAAATTCTCATCCCATTTAATGGCCATTAAAAATACAATAGCATATTTAAGCAAGCTGTACAAAGCTTTGCTTAAATTATCAGAGCCTATTTTTCCTTGGTATTCCATTAAAAGAGATTTGACCACACGTCGAAATCTCTTTTAACAGTGTTTGTATTGAGCTAAATTCTCTACCCTTGCCTGAAATTCTTGTTGATGGTTATGTTTCACTTCAGAGACATTAGTATGCATGGCATGAGCTATACTCACCCTGGAAATTGCCCAGTTTTAGCTTCCGTAATTCTGAGAGTCTGTATCTATTTAAGCGCGTATCACTTCTTCTCTAATAAAGATCAGTGCGAGTATCCCAAGCAAAGGACCAGCCGCCAGAATCCACCATACGGACGCAAAACTACCTGTGGTATCAATTGACCACCCTAAAACTAATGGTCCAATCATAGAAGCAAACTGCCAAACAAAATTCGTTGTACCGGTGGCCGTAGCCGCCCATTCTTTACCGGCAAACTGAGTAACCAAGACACTAAGATGCGGATTTGCAAGATAGGATAAAAACCCGACTAAAAAGCCGATAAAGCATAACATAGGTATCGAATGCATATAGCCAAAAATTATTGTGAAAGGAATCTGCACGCCATAGGAAAAGATTAATATATTTTTGCGTTTGCCCACTTTATCCGAGATATAACCGGAAATCAGAGGCGCTAACACTCCCCCAATTCCGTAGAAAATCATGACTAAACCTGCAATAGACACTGAATAACCCAGTTTTGTTTTGATATAGGCATTAGCCCATGTTGCTATCCCCAGCTCTGCCCACAATAGGCAAAATCCGGCTACCGCAGTAAGAAGTAGTTCTCTACTCGTGAATATTACCTTGAATCCACCAAATATATTTCCACTTTTTGTGACTTGCTCCGAAGCCTTTGGCACAAAGAGTAGAATCAAAATACCTGAAAGACCAGTGACAATACCAATAACCTCAAAAACACCTTGCCAACCCATCGAGCTATTCAAAGCAGGAACTATATAGTTTGATAAAACAATACCGGCTGACGGAGCCGCCAACAAGATTCCAAAAGCTGTTCCACGTTCCTCTTGAGGAAACCACTCTATTACTGCACGTGAACAAGCAGACATAACGGCTCCGGCACCAAGCCCTGTAACAACTCTAAGCCAGAAACCACTATCATAACTCGTCATATAGTGCATAGCAAAAGTCGAAATTCCCTCTAAAATAAGACTAATCGTCAAGACTGCTCGAGCGCCTAGACGGTCTGCCAATATTCCAGCTGGAATTTGGGTAATAACATAACCAATATAAAAAGCAGTCATCAACGAACCGGCCTGAGTATTACTCATATGCAAAATCGGTGCTACGACTGGTATTAGTGGTGGCCATGACATTCTACTAATAAAAGTTAATAAGAAACTAGTTACCATAAGTGCGAGTATTACCCATCTATAACTACTAAGTTTCGACTTATCCGTCATCTTTCCCATTATACTCAACTCCTTTTTATCTAATTCCGAGCCGCCCACTTCTTTAAGTGGGTGTTCTTTATTTGTCAATTCAGTTTTTCCAATTAGCAATTCTAATTCATATGTACCACCTCCAAATTTGTCTAATACCATAGAAGTGGGAATAATTTCGCTTTTTCACTGAGTCAAACCGAAAATTTACGGATGATAGCTCGAAGTACACAGGGCATCAAGGTGCGGAATATTCAGAAATTTTTTAAGAGAAATGACGGCAACCCTCTCCCCCGATAAAGCATTCCCTATGCAGCACGTGCATAGGGGTTCCCTACAAGGTTAGATGTTGCCTGATCAATCGAAACCCCTGAAATAAGATCGCTTTACAATACTAAATCCATAATAAATGTAAACATAATGTCCTCATACTTTTGGATTTTTGGTTCGATTGCTTGTTTGGATTTTCTCTCTAATTCAGGATGATCTGCCAGATATTCTTCCCAAGTTATATAATATTTGGAATCCATTTTATCCTCTCCCCCCAGCATTAGTAACTACCGTTTTCATGAACATAATCCAAGACAGCTCTGAGATTTTCGACTACAGGACCATTTACATCCAAGTTTATAATGCTCTTGTCAGCTTGCCACCAATACTTTCCTCCTGGAGCGAGAATGTCCAATAACTCTTTTGCTTTATCAACACATTGTTGCTTTGACCCAGTTTGTAGCAAGGTAACAGGATAGAAACCAGAAATAATATGTTTTTTACCAAGTTTTTCCTTTACAAGTTTCGCATCTCCATATTCAAACCTCATAATTGTATTTTCCGGCAGTTCATACAGATAATCGAGGTACCTCATCCAGTCTTGTTCCACAAACAATTCGACTTTCTGACCCATACCAACCAATGTTTCAACCAACTTTTTGAAGGTTGGCCAGTACAACGTTGCAAAATCCTTATCCCGCAAATAAGGAGCCATGTGAAGCGGAATAAACGTAGCTCCTAACATCGAGGAATTCGGTAGGGTACCTTTCTTGATCATCAGTGGCAATACTGCTTCACAAGCTGCTGCTACTTTATCAGGACACCGTCTAACATCACCAGAAATCCCTTTAAAACTTCTCAGAAAGTCTGCCAGGAAATCAAACGGAGCTTCAGTTAGAGCACGAACCATGGTCGCATAGCCATATTTAGCATTCATTTTTGCTTGGATCGTCCCAAGGTAGGCCAAATCGTCGGACTTGGCCCGCATGGCTTTAGCTAATGCCATTGCCACTTTAGCCGGCGATCCATTCAGCTCTGTATATAATCGAGGCAAGATTGTTTCGACAAGACAATCATAAGGGGATGCGATAAACTGGTCATATTCCTCAGCCAGCAGGCCCACGACTTCGGGATGTTGCATGAATCCGCTAGAACTCATGACAATACAGGTCGACCCAAGAATCTGATAATGTGAGGGAATTCTTATAGACCCACCAGGATAAGTGTCTGTAAAGAAATCTTGACAGAACTTATTATAAACTTGCTCTAATTTCGTCAAATCCCACTGGCATTCAGCCAAATCCAAACCGGCATATTGAATTGCAAAGTCTTGAGTTGCCGGATTGCTGATTGGTACTCTTTGGGGAGTTTTTCCGCTGAATAGATCGCGAAACATCTGATTTCGTTCATTCGTCATAGCAACTGCATCCATCATATTATTTCACCCACCCTTGACAAGTTTTCAACCCTTCAGCAGCATTTGTTGTGAAAGCGTCTGCACCGATTTGCTTACAAGCATCTGCATTGACAGGATTACCGCCAATAATTATTTTCACACTATCTCTCAAACCCGCTTCATTTAGTGCCTTAACCGTGTTTTTCATAGGATCAATAGCAAGGGTCAGAACACCACTCATTCCAATGATTTGTGGTTTAACTTCTTTCACCTTCTCAACAAATGCGCCCGGCGACACGTCAATCCCTAAATCGTACACCTCAAAGCCTGCTGCCTCTGCCATGCTGCCAAAAATGTTCTTTCCAATATCGTGCAAGTCGCCCTCAACAGTGCCAATGACGATTGAACCCACCTTTTGCGTGACTACACTACTTAATACAGGTTTTAGTAAATCGATCGTTTGGGATAGTAATTCTCCTGCGAAGATTAAGTCGCCTACATAATATTCGTTCTTTTCAAACAAATCTCCGACAATCGCCATACCTTGCTGACAGGCGAAAACTACCTTCTGAGCATCTTCTCCACTGGGGTTTGTAGCTACAAAATCTTTGACCATGGTCAAAATAGCTTTTTCATCGAGATCTCCCACCGCTTGCGTTAGCACCTGTAAATCGATCATAATAAAACCTCCTCAAATTAGTTGTTCATCCGATTTCAAACTATCACATGTCAATTTTTACTGGGCCAATCTTGTTTTTACGATAAGCATTTAAGTAATTTCGGCAAAAACGGTCTTTCCCCAGTAAAGCATCTGTTATATACAGTGTCGTCACCAAATCCCGATTACAGGGATCTAAGATAGCAGAATCCATTCCCGCATCAGTCGCCAGGGTTAAAAAATGTTGATTAACAACTTTTCTGAGAGGCATTCCAAACGATATATTACTTAACCCAGACGTTACTTTAATGGTAGGATATAAGGCTTTTACCTCTTTTAATGTCTGGACAAAGTTTAGTAGCGATTGATTATCTGCTGATAACGCCATTACAAGTGGGTCAATGTGGATTCTATCAGGGGTAATATCATACTTTAACGCCTTTTCAACCATTACCTTTGTAATATCCACCCTTGTTTGAATGTCCTTAGGGATACCCCTTTTATCACAGGTCAGTGCTATTACTTCCCATTTTGTTCCTTTAATAATTGGATAAATTATTTCGCATTTTTCGCCTTCTTCAGATACAGAGTTAACTAATCCAGGCCGTTTAGCATAAGTGAACACCTTCTCAATAACTAAGGGATTTGGACTATCGATGCACAATGGAGTATCCACTGCGTTCTGAACAATGTCCATTAGCCATAATAGAGTATCCACTTCGACGTCGGGTGCAGTACTGGCACATACGTCAAGATAGTCAGCACCTGCATCAGCTTGCTTAATGGCGAGATTTCGGATAAATTCCTCATCCTTTTGCTCTATGGCCTTTTTTACACTAGGTATGGTTCCATTTATTTTTTCGCCAATAATAATCAATTGAGTATTGACCTCCTTTTGTATTCATATATACTCCTGTATATACATGTTTATATTTATATATTATCAATATTCGATTATTTTGTCAATTGCAATTTTTGCATAAAAAAATTTATAGAACTATCGACATTGAAGTGTACCGTCGGCACCCGAAAAATCTTTTCCATTGGATATTCAGAATCATATATACTAGTTATATAAATGTTCGATATTTAGATATACTAACTAGCATGGCATGTTGAATATTCAACAAAATGGAGGTTGATAAGGTGCATACTAGTAAAGAAGCCAATAAACTAATCGATGAAAAAAGTCCGTATCTCTTGCAACATGCGTATAATCCTGTTAAGTGGTATCCTTGGGGTGAAGAAGCCTTCGCCCTTTCCAAAAAGGATAACAAACCAATTTTTCTAAGTATTGGCTATAGTACCTGCCATTGGTGCCATGTCATGGAACGAGAGTCTTTTGAAAATGACGAGGTTGCAGCCTTACTAAATCGTTACTTTATCGCTATAAAGGTCGACCGAGAAGAACGTCCAGATGTCGACCATTTGTACATGGCTTTCTGCCAAACTCTAACGGGATCAGGTGGTTGGCCGCTCACTATTATCATGACGCCCGAGAAAATGCCCTTTTTTGCCGGAACATATTTTCCCAAAACGGAGCGTTATGGTCGTCCAGGACTTATGGAACTTTCAGAACAAATAGGGACTCTCTGGCAGACAAATGAAGCCAAATTACGAGAGTCAGCTGATAAAATCTTAGCTGCGGTCCAATCTCAGCGCGCCATCCCCAATAAATCGGCACCTCTTTCCTCACCTATCCCAAACCTTCTATCTTTAAAAACAAACGGAGGCTCCTCTTCAGAAGCCTTGCAAAGCTGGGGTGAACCACTTATCGCTAAAGCTTACCAAGTCTTAGCCCAAAGCTTTGACGCTCGCTACGGGGGATTTGGCCAAGCTCCAAAATTTCCCACGCCCCATACGTTAACCTTCCTTCTTCGCTATGCAAAGGACCATCCCAAGGACAAAGGCCAGGAAATGGTGCGCAAAACACTGACTGGAATGGCTCAAGGGGGAATCTATGATCACGTTGGCTTCGGATTTGCACGGTACAGTACCGATGAAAAGTGGTTAGTCCCTCACTTCGAAAAGATGCTCTATGATAATGCCCTACTTGCCACAGCCTACCTGGAAAGCTATCAAATGACGCACCATGAAGAAGATGCTCAAAAAGCGAAAGAAATCTTCACTTATGTCCTGCGCGACATGACGTCCCCTGAAGGTGGTTTTTACTCTGCAGAAGATGCCGACGCGGAGGAAATAGAAGGTAAGTTCCATGTTTGGACTCCCGAAGAAATCGAAACCCTACTGGGCAAAGACACGGCAGCAATGTACTGCGCTGTTTATGACATTACTCCCGAGGGTAACTTTGAGGGGAAAAACATTCCCAATCGTATATTAGGAACTTTAGGCAAGATTGCTCGCGACAACCCCATGGACATGGCTGACGTTTTGCAGGCCTTGGAAAGCGCACGCCAAACCTTATTTACAGCACGCGAGAAACGAATCCATCCTCATAAGGATGATAAAATCTTGACGGCTTGGAACGGATTAATGATCGCGGCCTTAGCGAAAGGTGCCCAAATATTGGGGAGCAATGCCTATCTGGAAGCTGCTGAAAATGCCGCCAATTTCGTCCTAACCCACCTTCAGCGTAGCGACGGACGCCTCTTAGCCCGTTATCGTGAAGGGGATGCAGCCTATCCCGGGTATTTGGACGATTATGCCTTCTTTATTAGTGGGCTCTTGGAACTTTACTCTGCGTGTGGTAAACCCCACTATCTCCAAATGGCACTTCAACTTCAAAATGAACTGGAACGCATCTTTTTGGATGAAGAAGGCGGAGGATACTATCTAACCGGGTCAGATGCTGAAGAGTTGCTTTTCCGTCCCAAAGAAACTTATGATGGAGCACTTCCGGCTGGTAACTCGATCACTGCGCTCAATCTTCTTCGTCTTGCGCGCCTCACCGGAGATGAACGCTGGGAACGAAAAGCCGAACAACAACTTCTCGCCTTTCGCACTGTCCTTGAAGCTCATCCCTCCGGATATACAGCGTTTCTCCAAGCCTTACAGTTTGCCCTTCATCCAAGTCAAGAATTGATTTTAGCTGGTTCACTCGACGCACTCGAACTGCCTGAAATGCGTCAGATCTTCTTTTCCGCCTTTAGACCCTATGCTTCTGTACTTTACCAAGAAGGAAGTCTCACTGAGGTCGTCCCTTGGCTCCAAACTTACCCCCTGGAGTCTGGTCATGTCACAGCCTATCTATGTCAAAACTTTACCTGTCAACGCCCGGTCCAGCAAATCGAAGAATTCAAAGCACTCTTGAAAAATTCCTAGCAGACATAACTAATAGGCCTATCACATAAATTGATAGGCCTATTAGATATGCCTGCTATTTACTTTCTTGAGTGATTGAGGCTAGCGGTTCTCTACTGCAATAATCATAATGGAAGGATATTCTGCCAGATTATAATCGATAGGAGCCGTTAGCGTTTCGTCATTCTCGTAAAACACCCTTACAAAAGGGCGATTCGGAAAAGCCGGGTTTTGTTTTATAACATTTCCTCTTTGCCCATTACTTAAAAGAATCCCCGAACCAGAAGGATATACAGCAATATTTTTTTTAAAAACCTCTAAAATCTTCGGATCAAAGTGCTTATTCCCTTGAGAAACAATATATTCATAGGCTTCATTCGGTTCGATGGCCCTTCGGTAAACCCGCTCACTCGTTAGAGCTTCATACACATCAGCGATGGCTGCCAATCTTCCATACTCATGAATTGCGCTTCCTTTGATGCCCCTTGGATAGCCAGTTCCGTCCCATTTTTCTTGGTGTTGAAAGGCAACATGAGCAGAAAGCAAACTAAGATCATTGTTCTTGCGCAAAATTTCAAACCCGTATGTCGTATGCTTCTTGATCTCTTCGAATTCTATTTCTGTCAATGGCGTTTTCTTATTTAGAATCACTTCAGGAACTTTAATTTTTCCGATGTCATGCATGAGAACACCCATCCCAAGTTCAAGCAACTTCCGCTCAGAATACCCCGAGGCCATACCTAAAACGAGCGAAAGAATGGTTGTATTAACCGAATGATGAAAGGTGTAGTCATCATACCCTTGGATTTCCGTCAAGTTACCCAAGATATCGGAACTCGATAAAAGATCGTTGATCATTTGCTGAACTGCCCTACGGATACTATCTACAGGTAAAGAATCTTTTGGATCTCGCTCAATAAACTTGCTAATAAGTTCAATGGACTTATAAGCAACTTTACGTGTTTGGTCAGTAATCGCACCATGAATTTCCACATCAGCCAGTCGATCATCTTGAATAAACAGCACATCATACCCCATAGTCTTTAATCGTTCAATATAAGAAGCCGTCAAATGAACTCCTGCCCGAAGTAACACCATTCCGAAAGAGTTGATCACCGGACGTGCTAAGATTGCTCCTGCCTCAACATAACGTATGTTCGCCAAACGCATGAATTCTCACCCTATTCAATTTAGTGTCTATTTCTTCAAAACAACTTATTTCGTCGAAACATACCGAAAAACCTCTTAAGGAAAAGGGTTTCTGGAAGTTTTCCCTTTAGGCCTATTACAATAGGTCAAAAGGGGAAAACTGGTATTTTCTAGAAAATCCAGGCTCTGGTCACATCAATTGCGGTAAGAAAGAAGACTAAGAGCATAAAATTGAAGGCCCTGCCCCCTAGTTAAGAGCTTATCCCACTCTAATTTACTCTGCGTCATATACACACCCAACACTATGTCAGATAAGGCCCACACGCGCCATCACTCGCTTTAGACTACGTGACGAGCTTGCCTTGAGCCGGGGAACATCAATGGTCAGAAGCTGTCGGTCTTTCATCACGATTTGCCCATCCACCATGGTAAGGCGCACATCGGAGGAAGTTGCCTGATAAACCAACTGCGAATAAAGATCGACATGCTCATTAGGCCAAGTATGTAACCCCTGCAGACTAACAACTGCCAAATCTGCTTTTTTCCCAACTTCCAGACTTCCCAGATCCGCTTCATGCCCAATGGCTCGAGCGCCACCGAGTGTGGCGAGTTCAAAAACTCGTTGTGCCGGCATAACCGTTGGACCATGTAAGGGCTTTTGAATTAGGGCCGCGTGGCGCATTTCCCGGAATACGTCCAAATTATTATTGCAGGGTGCTCCATCTGCACCCAAGGAAATCTCTGCGCCTCGTTGCAGCATTTCCGGAATCGGTGCAATCCCCGAAGCCAGTTTTAGATTCGAAGATGGGCAATGTGAGATACGCGTCTTGCTCTGGATCAGGATTTGCTTTTCTGCCTCATCCAGCCAAATACAGTGAGCCAAAATAAGTTTGGGACCCGTTAAACCAATCTTATCCAAATAGACGATATTGCGCAGCCCTCGCGTACTCTCCACAACCTGAATTTCGGCTCGATTTTCTGAAGCATGAGTATGTACGAAGGCATTTTTCGCATGGGCCACTTGGGAAACTTCTTTTAACAATGTATCGGTACAAGAAATAACGAAACGAGGCGTGAAAGCTACTTCGAGTCGTCCATTCCCTTGGCCATGATATTTCTCATATAAATCAACACTTTCTTGCAAGGAAACTTCTGTCGTCTCCCGCAAAGAAGGTGGAATATCCGGATTGCAATCATCCATCATAACCTTCCCTGCCAAGGCTCTCAGTCCTGCAGAGAGGATAGCCTCAAAGGCGTGTTCCGTATGATGGACAGTTTCCATATCCACAATTGTCGTTGTTCCTCCCAGAAACAGTTCTCCAATTCCGAGCAAGGCAGAATCATATAAGGATTCAGGATCATGCCCACCTTCCAGGGGCCAAATTTTCAATTTAAGCCAATCCAAAAGTTCCAAATCGTCCGCCTGTCCTCGAAACAAGGTTTGGCAGAGATGAATGTGAGTTTGAATCAAACCGGGTATGAGCAAATCCCCTTGGAGATCGATCACTTGATCTGCAGGTTGTTCTATGGCTCCTCCGAGCGCTACGATCAGAGCTCCATCCACCAACAAATCCCCTGCAACGATTTCACGAGCTCTATTCATCGTTACAATCTTAGCATTTTTAAAGAGAATACGCATTTCTTAATCTCATCCTTTCTCTTCTTGCTAAAAGCTCTCTCTGAAAGGCATATAGCATTTCGCAAACATGAAAAAACAACCCTATTACAAAGCTCTATAAACCATCCCTAGTTCATAGAGAAGCAATTTATGGTTGCCTCGTAAAACCCTTGAACCCCTTCTCAAGGCTATATGAGTTACCTTCCTTATTCAAATTTTTCTAATAGCGTTCCTCACTAAATATATATTCGCGCTTCCTTAGGATTTTCCTACCTACCATGCCGATATTAAATTTTCTCTAGCTCGTCTAGTTTTTCACCTCTTGCGCTTGGTATACCAAGACTAAGTATCCCAGATTCGAGAATACCTAACAATACGGCTCCTCCGATTGAGCGAGCCTTTTCAGAAATTGTCCAACAGTAGTCTGCCTGACCGCGAGGATCAATGTCCCCAATTTTAACTTGTGCACGGATCGGCGTCTCTGTTCGCAATAATCCTCTTAAAACGCCCTTGCACAGGGCCACAACCTTCGTCGTTTCGATTCCATCGTCAATCTCACCCAGGCAATCTCCTGCTGAAACCTGTTCGCCAATGGTTCGCTTAGCTCTAAAGATCCCGGTTTTGGGCGAATAAATAACGCGCTCCCTTGATACCCCGCCGATTTTTCCCGGAATCCCAGTATTCGGTTGAGCCGCTCCGTCATAGATCAGCCGTCCGAGCTGATGCCCACGGTTTGTCTCCACGACAACATCAACATCAATTCCTGCCGTGAAACCCGGTCCCAAACCGAATGTCTTAAGGGCCATGCTCCGTTTGGTTCCCAAATTACGTTTAGCCATGATCGCATCCACCAAAACCAATGGGTTCAGCACTGACAATCCCTCTAACTCAGGATCAACCAAAACTGGTATTTCCTCAGCCGCCCAAGCTGCTGTGCATTCCTGAGGATCTTTGACAAGACTTGAGGCAATCCCTTCAACTTGCCATCGGCCTTCCGACACGGCTGTCCCAAAACAAACGGGCCAACGAACCATGAGGGGCCTTGCCACTTCCGTCATCACCACTCGAAACCCTACTTTGGCTAGCACCCACCCTACTCCAGAGGCTTGTTCTCCAGCTCCGCGAACTAAAACCACTGGTCCGTTCATGACGAGTTTGTTTTTCATTCGCTCGATTCTCCTTTACTATTTTGTGCCCACAAAGTGTGGTATTGCTCTGGAGTATCAACATCTTGACCAAAAGTAGCCTCTACCGGGTAGTTCCACCATCGTTCCGGATAGCGGTATAAAACTTCCCTACCGCCCTGTTCTCCGCGCAGCTCGAGCAGTTCAGGAACATACTGGCGCTGAAAAAACACCGGTGAAATCGCTTTATCCTCAACAGTTGGTACCAAGAAATCCGGATGCTCCTGCAACACTTGCTGCAGGCAGTCTGCAAGCCTTGGCGCCGTAACTCCTACTTGGTCTCCGGGCAAAAATCCGATCGACTGTACCTCATTGTTTAAGTCTTGTAAACCAAGTCGAATCGTCTCTGCGAGCGGTTTGGGACTTGGAACTTGAATCCAAACCCCACCCCACGAATTGAAGATCCGAACACACTCTTCCTTGAGATAGGCTTCAATTGAATGTCTTGCGATAACGTAAATCTCCGTAGCCGCTGGAAGAGAGGATACCGCTTGGGAGCGTTGCTCCACAAGCGTAATTGCCTCTAGAAGAGTCTGCAGAACATAACCAAGCACCGTCGTGTTTTTCCAAGGCAACACAAGCTTATCTTGCTTCATTCGGGTAGCGAGACCGGCCGCCATTACCACAAATCGAACCACTCTAGTTCCCCCTTCTGAGCATCTCCGGCAGCTAAACGCAAATGTTGGGGCCGATATTCCAGGTCGGCAACCTCCCGTTGAATTTCCGCCCACCTGTGATTTAGTTCCAGCAAGGGCCTAGAGAAATTCATGGCAACTTTCGAGTTAAGGAGAATAACCCAAACCATTTGCGCATATTGAGGTGCAAAGACAGGAGATCTCAAGAAATAACGCCAAGCCTGCTCTGCCTTCCAAACATATCCCAGCAGATCCGGACAGGCCTCTGGTCTGTGAACTTGTTCCATCTGGAGGACTTGCCCCCACAAACCACCATCCAGCACTAACACGACGCAATCCGACCGTCGTGGAATTTGCGGTTCATGAGCCGCCCAACACTTTAACTTGAGCCCCCGAGCCCCGTCTCCTTCTATCACCCAATGCAAGTCGGGCACAGTTCGTAAACTTGCAATAGCAGTATCAACCGTTTGAACAGAAGGGCCAATCCATTTCCCGTTTTCTGCCATAACGTCCGTATACCAAAAGCAAGCCTCTGCTTGTCCATAAGGTGGTGGATTAAGGTTTTTCCAGCTCTTAATCGATTCTTCAGGAAAAACTTTCGTGGTGGTTGTTGCAATAATCCGCTGCCCAACAGAGTCAATTTCACGAGTGAGCGCTCGCAGACAGGTGGTCTTCCCTCCAGCCCCAATAAACGTGATAACCTGCGCCCGTCCTGCCATGTCCCACAGACTACCTCTCGCCCAACTGTTTGGTAAGCCTATTTCTGTGCTGGTCATATTTTTCTCCTGCGCCTGTTTTCCACCAGTATACTCGTGTGTTAACTAAACTCCAACTCAAGTTTTAAAATCAAACTATTTCTTATAAGGGGTTTCTCGCAGGGGCAGAGAACACCTCAGTTTGCCATCATACTTGTAATACGCTGAAGTTACGGCTGGAGCGGTTGGAATGGAAGCAATCTCACCCACGCCTTTAGCTCCATAGGCTATTGGGGAAGAATTCTTTTCGATAATAATACACTCGATCTTAGGCACTTCCGTCGCCCGGAAGAGGCCCAGCGTCCCAAACTTAGCGGTTGGCACGCCTTTCTCAAGCGGAAAATCCTCACGCAGGGCATACCCTAATCCCATAGTAACTCCACCTTCAATTTGCCCTTCGATAGCTTTGGGGTTGATAGCCCTGCCCACATCGTGCGCTGCCACAACTTTTTCAATTTTTCCCTCGGCATTCAATAAAACAACTTGAGTCGCATAACTATATGCCACGTGACTGATTGGATTCAGTTTGTCCGAATCCATGGGATCAGTTTTTCCCAAGTATTCACCGCTGAATTCACTTTCTTCCAGACCTTCCAAAGTGGCTTTCGACAAAGCCTCTTGTAATTTAAGTGCAGCCTGACGTGTTGCCTCACCCGTAAACATAGTCTGGCGCGAAGCGGTTGTCGTACCGGAATCAGGCGTCAGCGCTGTATCCGGAGCCCCAACTTCGATTCGGTGTAAAGGCAAGCCCGTGACCTCGTGAACAATCTGAGTGGCTACTGTGGCAAAACCCTGTCCAATGCAAGCAGCACTAGTGAGCACCACCACTTTGCCGTTGAGAACTTTAAGTCTAACCCGTCCAGTATCCGGAAGGCCAACCCCGATTCCCGTGTTTTTCAGGCAACAGGCAATCCCTGCCGCATGAGGGTGAGATTCATACACTTCACGAACCGCAAGGAGAGTTTCCTTAATCGCCGTTCCTTCATCGGTAATCTGACCGGTAGCATTAATCATTCCCGGTTCCAATGCATTGCGGTAACGAATCTCCCACGGTGAAAGTCCCACCTTTTCCGCTAAAAGATCCAGATTGGTTTCCCCTGCAAAAGCAGACTGAGTTACGCCAAAACCTCGAAATGCTCCTGCCGGAGGATTATTCGTATAGACGCATTGGCCTGTAATGTCAACATTAGCTATCTGATAAGGACCACTCGCATGAGTGCAGGCCCGCTGCAAAACAGCTGTACCCAGGGAGGCATAGGCCCCCGTATCCGCTACGATGTAGGCCACCATGGCGGTCAAATTTCCTTTCGCATCGCACCCGGTTGTAATATCTAACTCCATAGCATGCCGCTTAGGATGAACCAGGATACTTTCCTGGCGACTAAGGGTGAGTTTCACTGGTTTTTGCGTTTTCATAGCTAACAAAGCCGCATGATGCTGGACCGTTAAATCTTCTTTCCCACCGAATCCACCGCCGACCAGCTTACTGATCACGCGCACTTTTTCCGCTGGAAGGCCAAGCATAGCCATAATCCCATGTTGGTCATCATAAACTCCTTGATCGGCAACATAGATTGTGATTCCACCGTCTGCCTGCGGAATAGCTAAAGCACTTTCCGGTTCCATAAATGCGTGTTCTGTGGGAGGCGTCGAATAATGCTGCGTGACAACATGCGCCGATTTAGCCAAGGCTTCCTGGGGATTCCCGCGTTTGATTTTCGTTGTGCTCAACAGATTTCCTTTCGGATGAATGCTGTAAGCTTGCTCTGCCAGCGCTTGGGTCGGGCTGAGAAGCGGTTCAAGCTCTTCATAATCAACTTTAATCAACGCCAAAGCCTCACGTGCTTGTTTTTTGGTTTGGGCGGCCACTAAAACAATAGCATCCCCAATATATCGCGTTTCTTGCCCAACCGAAACCAAGGTCGGCCAATCATGAAAAATATGACCGTGATCATGGTCACCCGGGATGTCCTCTGCTGTCAAGACAACTTCTACGCCAGGGTAAGCACGTGCCGCGGAAAGATCAATAGTTTTTACAATCGCCCGAGGATATTTAGCCCTTAACACTGCTGCGTGAAGCATCTGCTCAACCTGCATATCGTCGACATATTGCCCCGTTCCCAATACTTTTTCACGCACATCCACACGATGGATACTTACCCCAATCCCGGCCTCAGCTTGGGTAATAGCTTGAAGTTCTCCCCGTAACACTTGGGCCGCGAGCATTATACCTTGTTCAATCTTCACATACCCTGTGCACCGACAAAGGTTGCCACGAATACTCTGTTTTATTGCTTGAGGCGTAGGGTTGGGCTCCTTATCAAGCAGTGCTTTGGCACTGATGACCATACCTGGTATGCAAAAGCCACATTGAACAGCTCCTGCTTGGGCAAACGCCCAAACATAGGCTTCTCGCTCTCGTTCAGATAGCCCTTCCAGCGTCAAAAGTTTTTTCCCCGCAACTTTAGCGACGGTCAATAAACAAGCTCGCCTGGCCTTGCCATCCACAAGCAACATGCACGCGCCACAGGTCCCTTCTCCGCACCCATTTTTAAGTGAGGTGATCTGAGCCTCAGCACGCAAGAATTCCAGAAGGTTCATATCTTCTTGCACAGTGTACACTGTATCGTTAATGTCAATGCTAAACATTTCCCCCAACCTTTCTCTTAAGAAATGGCTTGCGGAATAACTATCCCCATGGGTTCTATGACGCTCTATCCTATGTATCATAATCATCAAACTTCGTCGCGCCTCAAACTTTTATTTACGCATAGATATGAGTTCCGGCCTTTTCCGCAAGGGCTGCTTCTAACGACTCCGGATTGGTAATGATGGCTTTGTTTCCACCATTTTCTAAAAAATCAATCACTGCTTGAACCTTAGGAAGCATACTTCCCGGTGCAAAGTGATTCTCGGACACATATTGCTTCAGTTCCGTTAGCGACAGCTTAGCTAAGGCTTTTTGATTCGCTTTACCATAATTTAGATATACCATGGGGACTCCAGTTGAGATAATTAACAACTCGGCTTTGATTTGGGAAGCCAAGAGACTCGAGGCAAAATCTTTATCGATCACTGCCTCCACACCCTGCAGCATGCCATCCTCACGTCTGATCACAGGGATACCACCGCCACCGACACTAACTACACAATAACCTTCATGTGCGAGTTTACTAATCACGTCTTTTTCCACAATCTCCAGAGGACGAGGAGAGGCAACGACCCGGCGATACCCTCTCCCAGCATCTTCAACCATAACCCACATCGGGTTAGCTTCTTGAATCAGATCAGCCTGTTCCTTAGTATAAAACGAACCAATTGGCTTGTCCGGTTTCTGAAAAGCGGGGTCATTTTCTGCCACAAGCACCTGAGTTACAATCGTCACAGCCGCTTTGTTCAAACCCCTTTTCCTAAATTCATTATCCATCGCTTGTTGAATTTGGTAACCAATTGCCCCTTGAGTATCCGCGCCACAACTAACCAACGGCACTTGATGCATGGCCGCCACATCCTTGGCAATTTCCGACCTTCTCAAGATAAACCCCACTTGTGGTCCATTGCCATGCGTAATAACCACTTCATAACCTTGCTCGATCATTCTTACAATATACTTAGCTGTTTCGACAACAGCCAGATATTGATCCTCTACAGATTCATGCGCTTTGTCACGAATCAGAGAATTCCCACCTATGGCTACTACAGCTAATTTATGCAATTATTTTCCACCTACCAACAACGTCATAACCGCTTTAGCCGTATGCAAACGGTTTTCTGCAGCGTCATAAACAATCGAATGCGGCCCATCGATGACCGAATCCTCAACTTCGTTGTTGCGATCAGCCGGCAAAGCGTGCATATACATGACATCTTTACTGGCTGTCGCCATTTTCACTTCTGTGCATTTCCAGCTCCTTTGAGCCCTAAGAGCATCATCAATGACTGCCGTAGCACCTGAAACCGAAGCCCCTGTTTGGTCAGTAACCCAGTTACCCCAGCTCTTAGGGATTACTATGTCCGCATCTTTATACGCTTCTGCTTCATTATGAGTAATGGTCAGGGTTCCGCCATAGTTCTCAGCATTCTCTCTAGCTTGAGTTATTACCCAATCCGGAAGCTCCCAACCCTCAGGATAAGCTAAAGTAACATCCATGCCATAACGAGGAAAGAGAAGGACTTGGGATACTGGCACTGAAATTGGTTTCTTGTGGCTTTCAGCATACGCCCAGATAATCGAAACCTTCGTACGTCTTAAGTCTCCGATTTTCTCCTTCATCGTCATCAAGTCAGCCAACGCTTGGAAGGGATGATAGAGATCACACTGCAAGTTCAGAATCGGAACCGCAGACCATTTAGCCATCTCGTTTAAATAAGCATTGCCAATACCCCAGTTACAATAACGACAAGCAATCATATGACCAAAACGAGAAAGAATAATTGCTGTATCCTTGGCAGTTTCACCATGGGCAACCTGCATATTACTAGCATCTAGAAATCCAGCATGACCGCCCAATTGAGACATACCCGCTTCCATCGAGTTTCGAGTCCGCGTAGATTGCTCAAAGAACATTAAAAAACCGCTTTTGTTTTTAAGATAGGGTGTATCCTCACCCATAGCGAATTTCTTCTTGAGATCCATTGCCACCTCAAGCATGGTGTCAACTTCTTCTTTCGTAAAATCCTCTAAGTTAATAAAATGTCTTCCTCTAAAAACAGTTTGCATTGATTGTTCCTCCTAAATATTATTTTTTCACTGAAGTAATCTGGCCTCACCCAGAGACTTTCACTAAATTCTCCGTATCTTTCGGCATCATCTCTGCATATTTCTCAACATAGATACTCGGAATCAACGCATACATGGCCGCGCAATCCACTAGTTCTTTCTTCCAGGTCCGTTCATTCGGAGCGTGGGCTTGATCTTCATGCCCCGGACCAAAGCCAATGCAAGGAATTCCGTACCGGCCCATGATGGAAACGCCGTTGGTAGAAAACGTCCACTTGTCAACCACAGGATCTTTGCCAAATAATCCTCGATACGCATCTTCCAACGTAGTGCTTACCGGATGTCCTTCCTCAATCAGCCAAGTAGGAAAATAGCATTCTGTCGGATAAACCAAATTGGTATAAGAGGGTCGTTCATACTTATACATCGTAACTTCCGCACCTGAAGATTTTACCGCAGGGAGATTTTTAATTTGTTGAACTGCATATTCCCATGATTCGCCTGCAGTGAGACGACGATCGACGGAAATCCAGCAGCTGTCAGCCACCGCACACCGAGAGGGAGAGGTGTGGAAAATTTCCGAAACCGTCAAGCTCCCTTTACCAAGAAAGGGATGATCGCTAAGGTTTTCATGTAAGCCACGGAGTTCAAGGAGAATCGGAGCCATTTTATAAATCGCATTGTCGCCTCGCTCTGGTGCCGAGCCATGACAACTGACACCTTTGGTCGTAACTTTAATTTCCATGCGACCGCGATGTCCGCGATAAATCTTCCCATCAGTCGGTTCGGTAATCACTACGAACTCTGGTACAACGTTATCTTCTTTAATAATATACTGCCAGCATAAGCCATCACAATCTTCTTCTTGTACGGAACCAACGACAACCAACGTGTAGTCGCCTTCCAAACCGAGATCTTTAATAATTTTTCCAGCGTAAACCATCGAAGCCATTCCACCGGTTTGATCAGAGGTACCGCGCCCAATAATGATTTCTTCATCTTCATACCCCAGATAAGGATCATACTTCCAAAGTGCCGGATCCCCGACACCAACTGTATCGATGTGTGCATCCATCGCAATCAGATGTTTACCATGACCAAGATAGCCCAAGACATTACCCATTGGGTCAATATCCACCTTGTCAAAACCTACCTTTTCCATTTCTTGCTTGATGCGCAGGATAACTTGCTTTTCATCACAGCTTTCGCCAGGAATGGCGATAAGGTCTCGTAAAAATCGACTCATTTCTGGCTGATATTTTTTGGCCAGATCAAGAACTTTTGCAAAATTAGTATCCAAAACTAAATTCCCCTTTCGCTACTCTTGGTTTATGATCGCTATAGTCTGTCAGATCATGCTTAGTGTAATCTATCATAAATGATTTATTCAACGCAAGAACAATGCCAAAAACTTTCTAAACTAAAAGCCCTCTGTAGTCTCACTGATTGACTACTTTCCACTATTGAGATTTGATACTTCCGGCACCAGCGGTTCCCTTAAGGCCATCCAAAAAGCTTGCCTTAATCCCCGAGCATCACGACTTGTTATTTTCTTTCATAAGCCTAAATAAGAGAGAACCGTTTTTCTATTCCGGTTCTCTCCAGTCTTTTATTGTATCTCGAACCATTGTCTCACCTGTCACCTGTCACAGCATAGCCGAGTTTCGTGGTCAAAGTTTTAACTGCCTGCGAGCCTCGCGATTTAGATTCTGCACTCGTTCGGCAAACAGTTCCTCCCAATCGCTCTGAAAATATCTGTAAAGCAAAGGATATCGTTTACGCAGAGCTACAATTCCTTGCGCATACATCTCATCAATTTGCAAATCGTCACCCGCTTCGCTGTCGAGAAAGGGAACGTCTATACTCATGTATTCAAGTTCTTCAGGCGGCAAATAGTCACTATAGAACCACTCCATAGCGAGAAATGAAATGGGGGGAAAGATAGTTTCCTCTTGTTCTAATTTGCGGATTTCTTTCTCTACCCGCATCAATTCCTGGGTTTTGCTGCGTTGCTTTTGGACCTCAGGGTTCGCTGAATCGATGTAATAAATAAAATCCATATAAATTTCTGCTTCTCGAAATCGGGCCGCTTCAAAATAGCCATCATGTTCATCTTGTAAGGCTTCCGTGATCAGCAGCTTGTCCTCTTCATTTTTAACCGCTTTTAAGAGCTTGCGCAAGCGTTGCTGAATCTTAGATTTGAAATTCCATTGTTCCAGTTCAATCATCGTATTGAGCCAATAAATAAAGGTAAAAATATCCCCCGACGTTTCAGTCCCAGGTGCAGGAACTAAGCTCAGGGCGAATTCCCACAAGTCATCTTCACGGTCCAAATCAGTATAGACATCTGTGTACAAACACAAAAACATCTGAAGCTTGTCTGGATAGTTTGCGCGTGCTTGATCCAGAACCTGAAGGGCAGCTTCGGCTTCGTCTTCTTCTAGTAACATTCTCGCCTTGACAACCATAATCATAGGTTTGTCTTGATCCGAGGCATTTTCCTCCACAAGCGCGAATTCTTTGTAAAATGCTTTGTTATCTCCGTTGAGTAACTTAATTTGAGCCAGTATAAGATGGATATTATAGTCTTCTGGCATAAGTTCAAGAACTTGATTTACTAAAGCTTCTGCTTTGGCATATTGGCAATTTTCAACATGTTTCCAGACATCTTCCATCATTTTTTCAAGCTTGCCACCGTATTTACGCATCAAGTCATATTCTCGCCGTTTTAGAGGGTCCTTTAGTGTCTCATAGGCTCGACGAATTTGTTGAAATTCTTCGGGATGAGTTTCTGGAGGGAAGGCCTTAACTGAGGCAATATATTTTTGTTTAATAGACACTTGCGTTGCGTTGGACCTAACCCCTAAAATTTTATAGAAATTTTCCAACTTTGGTTTTTTTGATCGTTTCCGAGAAGGTTTCGTTGTTTCCATGCCGTTCCCCCTAAACTTCTAAGTCAATCATCGTGTCCGTCGCTTCATCAATAACCCGTTGTAAGAGATCGATATCTCCTCTGTCCATAGCCTCTTGCAAAGAAGTGATAAGTTTCTCAATCCGAGTAGATTCCTGACCCTTAAATTCTCCCAGTAAATCTTGCGCCCGTTCCAACAAAGCAGCTGCTTCGGCATGCAAAACAGTGGGGGAATCGTCGCTCTCTAAAATATCCTCCTCATCGTAACCGTCCTCTAACTCTAACTCGTCATCGTCATCGTCATCGTCATCATTATTATACAACGCTTCCAATTTAGCGGCGCTTGCGGCGAAAGCTTCTTGAGAATCACGGTTCAAAGCATCCTGAACTGTCACTGTCATGGCTTTACCCGTCGAAACACACTTGGCAGTCACTTCCAGAATCCCATTTAAATTGTAACGATAAGTGACTTCGATCCCTTCTGCACCGGCAGAGTTGCTTGGAATTCCGGCTAAAATAAACTCTCCTAAAAGATGGTTATGTTTCACCCATTCGTGTTCTCCTTGATAAATTTCAATCGAGGCCGATGTCTGATCATCAAAAGCGGTACAAAATGTGTCCGAACGAGTCACTGGAATCGTCGTGTTACGAGGAAGAATAATGTGGAATCCGCCCGGTCGCACCTGATTCCCTTTCCACTCTTTCAAGACGGAGATACCCATCGAAAACGGCGCCACATCCGTAGCTATTAAGCCACTTTCAGCCAACGCCCCGGATTTCAAACCTGCTTGGACAGCGGCTCCGAGAGCTACCGCCTCATCGGGATGAACATCCATACGAGGTTCCCTCCCAAAATAATCAGACATGATTTCATGAACACGTGGAATACGCGTAGAGCCACCAACCAACAAAATCTCATCAATATCGCTAGGTTTTAAGTTTGCTTCCTGCAAAACCCTTTGCACACAGGTTAACGTTTCCAGCAACAGAGTATCAATGAGAGCAATAAACTGAGAGCGGGTAAATTCAATGAGCAACCCTATCGGGTGGTTATTCTGCACAGCAAGCAAAGGTAATGACACGGTAACGGCTTCCTCTGTAGATAACGTCATTTTAATTTTTTCAGCTTCAGCTTTAAGGAGAGCTTTGGCGCGCAGATCTAAACGCGGATCCACACCATGTTCTTTTATCATCTGCTCCGCCAAGCAATCAACAATTTTCCAGTCAAAATCCTCACCGCCAAGCAGGCTATTTCCCGTCGAGGCTTTGACTTCCAGGAGCCCGCTCATCATTTCAATCACTGAAACATCAAACGTCCCGCCCCCTAAATCGTAGACCAGAATGTGACGATCTTCATCAATATGCCCCAGACCAAAAGCCAAAGCTGCTGCCGTTGGCTCATTAATAATGCGTTCCACTACAAACCCAGCCAACTCTCCAGCCTGTTTCGTAGCCCGCCGTTGTTCGTCTGTAAAGTAAGCCGGCACTGTAATGACAGCCTCTTTCTCCCCTGCACCGAAATGGGCATCGACATAACTTTTCAGTTCTTTAAGAATCAAGGCCGAAATTTCCTGCGGAAGTAGAGCTTGCCCAGCTAATAGGATAGGTTCTGACGAACCCATCTTACGTTTAACCGCTGCTATCGCGCGATCAGGCATAGCAATAAGAGCTGCGCGCGCATCCTCTCCAACAATAACTTTGCCCTGAAGGTCAATTAAAACGACGGAAGGAATAATTCTCTTATTATGAGGAGACGGCACCATATCTGGTTTGCCCATGTGAATATAAGCCACCGCCGAGGTAGTTGTCCCTAAATCGATGCCGACAATTGGCCGAAAACTTGATTGTTGCTGGGAATCATTATTATTTTTCATGCTCATCCTCCTGATAAGTAATTACCTGGGCTTTGCGGAGAAGTGTGCCGTTATTATAAATAAAGCCGCGTCTAACCACTTCTGCAATTTCATAGGGCAGAAAAGCCCGGACTATTTCCTCTATAGGATTGGTTTTTCGAACCATAGTGCCAATAGCTTCAGCCAGGGTTGGGTTAAAACTAGTACCCACTAATTGCATTTCGCCAATACCGTGAATTTGTAAGGCTTGTAAAACTTGACAAGTCCATGTTCCTAATAATTTTAGCCATTCTTCTTGCCCCTGTTCCTGCAAACTGGTCGCTAAAAGATCGAGATCATCTAACCATTTGAGAAGAATTTCACATGTCTGTCCAACTTGCCGTTCGAGAATTTCCAGCTGGGATTTAGTATCTTTAAACTTATCCTGCCCTTGTTGCATAATATCTAAGCGAGCATTTAACCCTTCAAATTTCCCCTGAACTTCTTGCCCTGATTTATACTGCAGACGGCTCAACTTGCGCAGTTGCTCACTCAGCTCCGCATTTTGTTCTAAATTATTAGTTGCCTGTTGATTGAGAAGCGTGAGGTGTTGATTGATTGGAGTCAATAGTTCCTGCAAATGGCTCAAAGTCTTATTCTGCTTGCTGTTCCATAGTTTCCATATCATATAAACGATCTCCCTATTCATAGCTCTCTATGCGATAATTGTATGGTTCAAGGTTAATTATAGCATGTAAGCTTTGAGTGGGGCTAGCGTTCCCATACAATTCTTATGGCATAAAAATACAAAACAGTACCCTAACTTGATGTCAAAGCACTGTTTCTGCATTTTTACAGAGATCTGTTTAATTTTAGGTATGGGAGCTTGTATCCTGTCGCACATGCATCTAAAGCAAATGCCTCGGACATTTTTCCTACTTCTTTGTATTCTCCTATACGCTCATCAATCACAGTCCCAATAGTTGTCGCGAGTATGATTTCATAATTTGCCTGACAAACCAGTGCGTTCATTAAATTGCTCAATCAGTTTATCTAATTCCGGTCCCATCTGATGCAACTTACCCCAGTAATTATCATAATCGTACCACTGCGCATTGAGCTCATCTAAATCATACTCTTGTTGCTCAATCCAAGTATAGTACTTGAGATTGTGAATGCGCTTTTTGCTTTGATAGGTTAACTCTTCCATACTGTCCGTTCTAACGCCTAAAACATATCTGTTATGATCAAGGGCAGCATTGAGCGGACTATAACCTTTTCCTCTTTCTGCTTCCATTTCTTGCAATCTCGACTGATACATTTCTGCAGAATCCGTGAGGACAGTGATGACAATATCGTCTTCTGTAAGCTCATAGTATTTGGCAAATTTGATACAGGCTAGGATATTGGCTGCTCCGGAAATTCCGACCCAAGAAAGCTTGGCAATAACCTCTTCTGAAATCCCTTGCTCTCTCAAATAGTCTTGTCCAGTAGGTTCATTAAAGAGTCGGAACATGCCCAAGCTATCATTGTCATCAATAGCGATCACCATATCCGTATTTTTGACATTATGAATCCAAGGGATATGTTTATCTCCAATTCCTTCAATTCTATGGTCACCAAAACCATTATTAAGTAAGGTTGGACATTGCAAGGCTTCACCCACGGCAATTTTGGCATGAGGATATTGATCTTTTAAGTAATCTCCGCTCCCTAGGGTGCCGGCAGAACCTGACGTTAAACATACCCCTGCCAGTTTGCCCTTCGCACCAGCTTCAGCTTTGATAATCTCATCCATGGCCTTGCCCGTGACTTCATAATGCCATAAGTGATTGCCCAGTTCTCCAAACTGGTTAAAGATCACAACATTATCTCTGGTTCTTTTGAGTTCCCAGGTTTTATCATAAATTTCTTTGACGTTACTTTCACAACCAGGCGTAGCGATAACCTCTCCAGCGACTGTTTTAAGCCATTCAAACCGCTCTTTACTCATATTCTCTGGCAAAATAGCAATGGACTTACACCCTAATAAGGCAGAATTATAGGCTCCACCACGGCAGTAATTCCCTGTCGAAGGCCAAACTGCTTCATGATATTTCGGATCAAATTGTCCGGTCACTAAACGGGGAACTAAACAAGCAAAGCTCGCTCCAACCTTATGCGCTCCGGTGGGAAAATACTTTCCTGACATAGCAATAATTCTTGCTTTAACACCAGAAATCCCAGAAGGGATTTCAACATAGTTTGGTAAGGCATTATATAAGCCGCCTTCTTTTACGGGTTGGTTTTTCCAGGAAATTCTGAACAAGTTAATGGGGTCAACGTCCCACAACCCGGTCTTCTGTAATTTCTCTTTGATTTTCGCAGGTATCTTGTCAGGGTCTTTCATTTGAGCCAGAGTTGGAATAACGATGTTTCTTTCTTTAACACTCTGCACGGTTTTCTTAAGCTGTGCTTCATTAATTGTTAAATCGATCAGGGTTCTCATTTTACTACCTCCATTATTAACTCTAGCATTTGCGGAATCAAAACTACGTCACTGCATCACAAGTTGAAGTCCATCAGACCTTAGACCTCAGGCCTCTCGTCAAGCTTCAGCAGAAGTTCTTTTAGCGAAGGCTCAACCTTGGTGGGTTCACCTACAGCTTTAATCGCATTCTGAATATCCTTTAAGCCATTGCCGGTGACAATCGCAACCACTTTTTCGTTGGCTCCGATAATTCCTTTTGCAACTAAAACCTTGAGCCCCGCCGTTCCAGCCACACCAGCTGGTTCCCCGAAAATACCGCTGCTCCTACCCAGTTCGCGCATCGCAGCTAAGATCGCTTCATCGGAGACAGCAACCATCGTACCCCCTGATTCGCGAACAGCCTTTAACGCTTTATCCGGATTGCGCGGCACGCCGACTGCAATACTATCAGCGATTGTGTTCTCTTCCTTTGGCTGCCAAGGACGATCTTCCAGGAAGGCATCGACGAGCGGGCAACATCCTGTCGACTGAACTCCTGCAATTTTCGGCAAGCGCTCAATCCAGCCCGCTTGATAGAGATCCCTAAATCCTTTCCAAACCCCAGCTATAGTGCAGCCATCTCCGACGGAAAGGATCACCCAGTCGGGCACGTCCCAGTTTAATTGCTCCGCGATCTCCAAAGCGACCGTCTTCTTGCCTTCAACCAGGTAAGGGTTAATAGCCGCATTCCGATTATACCAACCAAAATGATCAATCGCTTCTGCCGAAAGTCTAAAGGTATCATCATAAGAACCCTGAACACTGATCACGGTTGCTCCAAAAATCTGCAATTGAGCAATCTTGCCTTGTGGGGCACGACTCGGAACAAAGATAACTGATTTGAGTCCCATGGCAGCAGCGTTTCCAGCCAAAGATGAAGCCGCATTACCCGTCGACGAACAGGCAACTGTCGGAGCCTTTTCCTCTCCAGCCTTAATCACGGCAATGATTGAGGCCCGGTCCTTTAAGGAAGCGGTCGGATTCTGTCCATCATCTTTGATATACAGATTACTCATCCCTAAACTTTTTCCCAATCCCTGCGGTTTATACAGCGGGCTCCAGCCCACACTCAGATGGGGGCGGGCAGACTCTGGGCGAATCGGCAGAAACGACAGGTAGCGAAACATTGAATAGTCTCTGGACTTTGTCACCTGCTCACGAGTCGTCATCCGATTGATCGCTTGGTAGTCATATTCGACATCCATAATGCCGCCTTTTGAGCCACAAGACGGACAAGTATACGTCCCTGCCTCAGCCGGAACTTCCTTATGACATTTAATACAGCGTAGTCCCAGTACATTCTTCACCACAATCACCTCAAATTCTATTCCATATACCCTGTGCCAATTCACGTGAACGTTCCCCGATAGCTACCTCATCAATATCAATAAGTTTTCTGTCCAGCATACGTACCCGCCCATTGATCACAGTCGTTTCAACAGACCGTCCAGAAACTCCAAAGAGAAGGTGCCCTGTCCAATTATTAGCATCCAGCGGCGTTGGCGGCACATAATCCACCACAATAACGTCTGCCCAAGCGCCTTCGACTAATTCTCCGAATTTCCCGCCAAAGAGTTCTGAAGCAATCTCCGGGTTATTGCCATAAAGCATCTGGGGAATTTCACCCCAAGCGACACTGGGATCGGCGGCTGCATGTTTATGAAGTAGATTCGCCACTTTAGCACTCTCAAACATATCACAGGTATACCCATCGGTTCCGAGTCCCACCTTGACCCCGAGCTTTAGCATTTTCAGGACGGGTGTTACGCCAACAGCGTTCCCCATATTTGATTCAGGATTATGCACCACTTGAGTTTGAGAGGCTTTGAGAAGGTCGATTTCATGATCATCAATATGCACACAATGAATCGCCAGGGTCTTTGGCCCTAAAATAGAAAATTTATCCAAGCGTTCAACCACCCGCATGCCATAGTTAGCAAGGCAATCTTCCAGATCTTCTCTTCCTTCGGCAACATGAACGTGAAACCCTACGCCCAGACGTTTAGCGGCCTCACTGCACGTAGTCAAGGTTTGATCGGATAAGGTTAGCGAAGCGTGGAGTCCAAACATCCCCGCGACCATAGGGTCGGGATCAGCCTGACAGGCTGCGCTAAAGTTCACATTTTCTTTAATACCCGCTTGGGCAATCTCTGCGCCATCCCGATCTGAAACCTCATAACAAAAAGCGGCGCGAACTCCGATTTCCCGGGCCGCCTTGGCGAGAGTAGCTAAACTTCCGGCAATAGCCAAAGGGCTGGCATGATGGTCTATGATGGTGGTTGTACCTGTTTTAATGCACTCAATTAACGGAGTTAGACCGCTGAGATAAACGTCCTCAAGAGACAATAATTTATCAAGCTTCCACCAAAGTCCTTCCAGGATATCTCTAAAGCTTTTAGAAGGTTTACTTTTGGAATCCATACCCCGAGCAAAGGTACTGTAGAGATGCATATGGGCATTGATCATCCCTGGCATAATTAACTTTCCGCGGGCATCGATAAACTCTGCCTCACGAAACCGTGACTGCAAATCAGACGTTAAACCAACTTCTCGGATCTTGCGAGCTTCGATTAGGACGCCGCCTTTTGGGATAACCTGATTGCTTTTACCCATGGTTAACACTAAACCATTTCCTATAATGAGCATCTCTTCCTCATCCTCTCTGCTTTAGAGGCTTTTTCTTAATCATACCCTAAGTAGAGTATGCTAATGCGGATTTAATACAGATAACGATACTGGTCCAGCACCGTCCAAACAAGAGCCGCAACCGAGCTTGCCAAGGGCACATCCGGTTGGCCGAATTCATCAAACGTTGCCTTAATTATCTGGCTATTCAGACGCAGCGTAACAACCGGTTTGGTGCCACCCTGCTCAACCCAAAAGCCTTGATTCGAGCTATTCTTAAAGCCTTCTTCACTCCAAAACAAAGTCAATTTTTCCTTGTATGGCTCACCCGCATACGGACAAAAGGTCGCGCAGTTTCCGCATTCATTACACATTCCGTCCATATGTAAGATCTGATTCCGATTGGTGAATCCTTGTCCCTTGACTGGAATTATAAGGTTAGCGCGGTTGGGACAAACCTCCGCACAGATATTACAAACTGTGTTGCACTCTAAACATCTGCTCGCTTCTTGTTCGTCATCACCAACCGCTTCTACGACCCCCTTCTTGTCAGTAATTTCTAACAACTGCTTTTCAGGATTGAAGGAAATCCGGGCAGAAAACTCTTGTTTAAATTCAAGCTGTTCTTTATTCAAAATTGCTTTGGCTACTTTTGTGCCGTGAGCAATGGCTCTGACCACACTCCTCGGTCCGGCTAGGACATCCCCGCCAATAAAGACATTCTCTACACTGGTTTCCAGCGTTTCTTCATTGACTAGAATTTCACCCTTATCCCCAATCTTGATCCCGTTATTCTTCAAGCGCTCATCATTCAAGGGATTCGCCTTGCTGGCACCGATGGCCAGGTAGACATAACGAAATCCTTGGGCCTTGTAGTCTGCGACGGAAACGTTCGGACGAACCCAGAATTTAAACTTAACACCCATTTTCTTGATCAGTTCAACATCTTTTTCGATAGCCGCTCTTGGGATCTTGGCGCTTGGAATAAGGTATCGGACCGCACCACCAGCCTTGTCCAATTGCTCGAAAACTGTGACATCCAGGCCTGCTTTAGCGAGAAAATAGGCGGCCGAAAGTCCGGAGGGACCCGCCCCGATAACGGCAATTTTGACCAACACTTGAGACTCTGGCCCAGAAATCTTCTGCATAAATCCTGCAAAGCCTTTTTGGGCGGCAATCAGCTTCTGGGCTCGGATATGTACCGACTCCTCATAGTCCCAACGCGTACACTTCTTCATACAGTTATGGTAGCAAATTGTTCCGGTTATAAAAGGTAACGGGTTTTTGGAGACAATTACTTCGAACGCTTCTTCATACCGTTTTTCGCTCACCAGACGAAGATACTCTGGAATATCCTGTTCAATCGGACAACCTGCGACGCAAGGTGCAATAAAACAATCGCTTAAAGGCAGCGGGCGCTCTAGTTTGCGACTGTTCAGAGCTCTCTTACCTTTATGATAATTGGCATCGTCCAATGCGCTTGCGGCGAGAACGTTCAACTTTGCTAAATCTAGTTGCGTCAACTCCTGCTTATCAAGTAGAGGATCTACGAGTTCCGCTAATTGTTTCAAGCGCAGGTAAGCGCCGGGCTTTAACAAGGTCGTTGCCACTGTGATCGGCCCAATTCCCGTGGCCAAGATTTGCTCAATATTAAAGGCATCGGCTCCCCCTGAATAGGAAATCTTCAAATCCCCTTTGAAGGCCGAGGCCAATTTGTAGGCCAGATTTATCGTCAAGGGATAAAGAGCCCGACCAGACAGGTACATCTCGTCCCCCGGTAATTCTGATTTCATAATCTTAACCGGCAACGTGTTCGACAGCTTAACCCCAAAGTCTTTTTGCTTCTCCAGAGCAAAAGCTTGAAGACGTTTTAACATTTCAACGCCGTCCTCAAACTGAAGATCATGCGTAAAGGACTCCTCAGTAAGTTCAATATAACTGTAACCCATCGTGTCGAAGGTGTTTCTGACATACGCATAACCCAAAAGCGTCGGATTCATCTTCACAAAGGTATGCAGCTTCTTGGCGCTGATCAGGTATTTTATGATAGCTTCTATCTCCGTCGGCGGGCAGCCATGCATGGTTGATAAGGTTATGGACGTGCAAATATGGGGAGAAATTTTTTCAACAAACGCACGGTCCACTTCTTCAAAACCCTCTCGTTCTGCCAATAAAACTGCACGACATTCTTGAAAAATGGCTGTCTGTGAGGCATCTTTCAAACCTTCAATAAATTGATCAACTTTAGAAGCTTGAATCCCTTTCAGGTCATACCCCACACTCATATTAAACATAAAGCCCCGCTCGCTTTGTTTAAACAGCTCTTTTTGCAGAACATGGAGCACAAACCAGGCTTTTATGTACTCGTCGAAAGCGCCTCTAATTGAAAGTTCCGTAGACCACTCAGTGTTATAGCCTTCGTCCTCCGCTCGGATACAAGGCTTAGGAAATTCTAACTCATCCATGATTTGAACGGATTTCAACTCAAAGAAACGGCCCCCACACAGATACGCAGCGATGATATTTTGTGCTAGTTGGGTGTGTGGACCAGCAGCGGGTCCGACAGGCGTGTCCAAGGTTTCCCCCAAAAATCGAATATACGGAGCAGTCGTTTTCCGATAAAATTTCGACGCAGGTACGCCAAAAATCGTTTGATTTTGTTTGTATTCCTCGCGCACCCAACGCATCAGTTTTTTAAAGGAAATTGGGGTCAGCTTGTCACTCATACTATCGCTCCTCAATCTTAGCTGCTGGTTGTTTATGATGGGGACTATCCACACATGAACAACTATGCTCTTGCAACGATATTTCAGCAGCCTTCAAGATGCTCTGGTAGCCTGTACAACGGCAGAGATGACCCGAAAGTTCTCGTTTAAGCTCATCTCGAGTATAGTCTTGACCGCTCTCCACCAGAGCCGTGGTCGTTAAGACCAGACCAGGAGTACAAAAACCGCACTGTACGGCCCCTTCATCGACGAACGCTTTCTGCACCACCGAGAGTTCACCATTTTTTGCTGCTACACCTTCGATCGTTGTAATCTGCTTGCCATCTGCCCAAACCGCCAGATAAAGACAGGAATCAAAAGGCATACCGTCAATCAATACGCTGCACGCCCCACATTCTCCAACCCCACACCCTTTTTTGGTGCCCGTGTACCCTAAACGTCTCAGCATTTCTAACAACGATTCACGAATATCCACTTCAAAATTAAACGCTTTAGCATTGACGGAAAACGCTATTCTTTTAAACAAGTTCCTCACCTCCTGCGTTAACAATGGCCTTTTTCAAAGCTCTTTGCACAAGTTCCTCCACAAGATGTTCCCGATAGTCCTTCGACGCTCGCCAAGAGGTTCGTGCTTTGGCAGAGTTAACCGCCAGCTTGCCAATTTCCGCCACGGTTTGCGCGGAAATTTCTTGCCCTTTAGCATACTCTTCTGCCTCAAGACACCGCAATGGGGTTGGACCCGCTACCCCAAGGCCGATTCTAACCTCAGCAAACGTTTTAGCTTGCAGTTTGCAAACGACTGCGACGGCAAGCGTGGCAATATCCATCGCTTCGCGCATGGCAAACTTAATATACTGCCCGCCAAATCCCTGGTAATCATCCGGAGCAATCAGGATTTCCGTAAGTATTTCTCCAGGTTGCAAAGCTACTTTGCCCGGTCCAAGATAAAATTTCCGAATCGGAACAAGACGTTCTCCTTGATGCCCCTCTAATTTCAACTGAGCATTGAGGGCAAACAATGAGGAGGCACTGTCCGCCGACGTAGCCCCATTACAGACATTTCCACCAATCGTGGCAATATTTCTAATTTGTGGCCCGCCCATCGAGATAGCCGCTTCCGTTAAAATCGGAATCATTTCCCGTAGAATAGGATCATTAAACACTTTCGTAAAGGTGGCCATTGCACCAATGACAATCGTTCCGTCCTCAGCTTTCCGAATCGTATTTAAGGATTTTATCTTGCGCAAACTGAGCAGCTCAGCGTCTGCAATCTGACCACTGTGCATCTTGATGAGTACGTCTGTTCCACCTGCAATGAGTCTCAAATTAGGATTTTTCGCAAGGAGTGCCGTCGCTTCAGCGACGGTTTCCGCTTCATAATATCCACTAATATCGTACATCTCATCACCGCCTTCTAGATTAATCCGGCTTCTTTTAAACCTTCAAATACTCGTTGCGGATTCATCGGCAACCGATTAAAGGCCACACCCGTCGCATCTAAGACAGCATTACGAATGGCGGGAGCAGGGGTAATGGTCGGAGGTTCCCCCAGAGATTTAACCCCAAAGGGCCCGGTTGACTCGTGAGTTTCCACGAAAGCCACACCAATGTCTGGCATGTCCATCATCGTAGGAAGTTTGTAGTCCAGTAAGTTATTATTAAGGGGCTTACCCGTTACTTCATCAAAGAGCAACTGCTCAGACAAGGCATAACCAATTCCCATACTCACCCCACCCTGCACTTGTCCCTCTGCCATTTTGGGATTGACGATTGTCCCAGAATCATGAACATTGTAAATTTCTAAAACCTTGATCTTCCCGGTCTTAATATCCACTTCTACCTCGGCAAAGGTTACCCCAAAGGGGATGGCATTGATACGGGCGTTATTTGAAACATCACTCGTAATCGGTTTGGCAAGTACGCGATCATAATAGGACTGCATAGCAACTTGCTCCAACGTCAGAACACTTTCTCCAGAATGTTTATAGACAATTTTTTGCTCCAAGAGATCCAGTCTGTCCACCGGAATGTCCGTCATGCTCGCGGCAAAACTGAGAATTTTCCCCTTAACTTCGAGCGCCGCCTTTTCAACCGCCATTCCAGAAACATAGGTTTGTCTGGAGGCATAACACCCTGTATCAAACGGGGAAATATCTGTATCTTGAGTAGAAAGAACATGCACCATATCCATCGGAAGACTCAGCACTTCAGCCACCATTTGACCCAAGGCAGTATCACTGCCCTGCCCTGTATCCGTTGCTCCAATTTGCAGTTGGATCGAGCCATCTTGGTTTAAGACAATCCGAGCACCGGCCAACTCCAAAGCGACTGGGTAAGTTCCCGATGAATAACTGAAGCAAGCCATACCCAACCCCCTGAGCTTTTCCCCACTCTGTTCTCGATATAAGGCCTTTTTCTTGTCCCACTTGATTAAAGCCTTACCTTTTTCGATACATTCGCGAATGCCACAGCTCATAACTTTCGTTTTGCTAATTGGGTCCACATACCCGACTTCCACTAAGTTTTTGCTGCGAATCTCGATGGGATCCATATCCAGCCGTTTGGCAATATCTTCAAGATGGGATTCAAAGGCATAAAAAAGTTGCGGGCATCCGTACGCTCGCATCGCCCCAGCGACAGGTAAGTTCGTGTAAACCGTAATCGGGTCAAACTTCAAAGCTTTCGTCGGATAGAGAAAGCGAAACTTTCCCCCGGCACTACTAGCAATGGAATGACCGTGCGAGGCGTAGGCCCCTGTATTGGAGATGGCGGAAATATGAATGCCATTAATTTTTCCATCTTGGTTAATGCCTGTTTTGATTTTGAACTGAAAGGCATGACGAGTTCGAGTGTCAATCATACACTCTTCCCGCGCGAGTTCAATTTTTACCGGTCTCCCGCCTACAGCCAACGTCATGGCTGCATTTAAAGGTTCAATACAAACATCTTGCTTGTTACCAAACCCACCGCCGACAAACGGTTTGATCACGCGCACCCTACCCCAGGGAATCCCCAGCGCTTGAGCAACAATCCGGCGCACAATCTGGGGAATTTGGGTCGAAGTCACAATCACGATTCGCCCGTCCGGATCTTGATAGGCATAAGACGTCTGATTTTCCAGATGGCAATGCTGGACAATGCTGGTTTCGTACTCTCCTTCAAAGATATGATCGGATTCTTTAAAGGCTTCTTCAACATCTCCAATAGTGAACCCACCCGACGCTAAAATATTGCCTTCACACCCTTCGTGAATCAACGGAGCGCCTTCTCTGAGCGCAGCCTTCGTGCTTGTTAGCGCTTCCAACACTTCATATTTAACATCAATTAATTTTAAGGCCTTTTCGGCAATAAGATCATCCGTTGCCACCACCGCCGCTATGGCATCTCCGACAAATCGAGCTTTCTTCGTTAAAATATGGCGATCTTCTACGTCCCTATGGGCAGGATCAAGAGAGTAGGGATGTCCTGCCGTACCGATTTTAATCCGTTCGAGATCCTCATTATCATCGAGATCCGCCCCGATCATCCCGGGCAATGACGTAGCATAACTAATCCGAGGTAGATCTTTATACGTTAAAACAGCTTCTACACCAGGTAAGGCCTTAGCTCGACTCACATCGATCGTTGTAATGAGCGCATGAGCATAGGGGCTATGTAGTATCTTGCCAACCAACATGTCTCTTTCAAAAAAATCATCCGTATACATAGCTTTCCCTGTAACCTTAGCAACAGCATCAACTTTTCTAACACTTTTTCCCACAACTGTATAAGCCATTTCTTTCCCTCCATCCCCAGATTTGTTCATAAATCGGTCCCGTAAAGAACTATTATTTCCCATGAAGTTGGTCACTATGATAATACCCTTCTTTTTGATTCGTCCTCCTACTCTAAAAAAGATTCAATCAATAACTTCCAGCATAATATAAAAAACCTATGACCAGAAAGTTTACTAAAATCAGAATTGGTGCACCGACCACAAACTTCGAGTGCGCAGTCTTGTGATGGAAATACTTCATTCCGGCATAAAGCCCGATTCCTCCCAAAGCTGCTCCCATCGAGAGTAAACTAGCTTCAGGAATCCTCCAACGGTGCAATTTAGCCCGGCGTTTATCTCTCCCCATCGCAACAAAAACGTAGCAATTCCAGATAACGTAACCAACCAGGAAGTACTCCAAACTAAGCATCCATTCTCCCCCTATTTTATAGCTAGTAATTAGTAGTTAGTAGAGCCCATTCCAGCGTTGATAAAGCGTATGTTCAATCTCGAACTGATCTAAAACTTTTCCTGCGACATGATCGATTAAATCCTGCATCTCTTTAGGATGGTGGTAAAACCCCGGCGAAGCAGGCATAATCGTCGCACCTGCCCGTGCAAGCCTCAACATATTTTCCAAATGAATAATATTGTACGGCATCTCGCGCGGGACGACAACGAGCGGGCGGCGTTCTTTCAACGTTACTTGTGCTGCTCTTGCCAAAAGGTGATCTCCCGTACCGGTCGCCATCAACCCCAGCGTATTCATCGAACAAGGGATCACCACCATCCCCGAAACACGATAAGAGCCACTAGCCAACGAAGAAAAAAGGTTCGTGTTTTCATGGATATGTACGTTCTCCGAAAAAGTCGTCCGTTCAATCCCTGTTTCATAAGTGAGTACTTTTTCTCCAGTTGCAGACATGACTAATTCAACCTGCCACCCCAGCACAACGAGGGCATTAATTAACGTGAGAGCATAGATTGAACCACTTGCCCCTGTTAAACCAATGATCATTCGTTTTATCACAAGCTACCTCCCTCGTTAAATTACCAAAGCACTTTAACATCATATCAAGTGCGCCTGTATTTCACAAAACTTAAACTGACAGGTTTTGCTAGACCGTCTCTGCAAGATCCTTATTTTTCGGAACGAGAAGCTTGTCTTTTCGAATCAAACTGATACCCCAAAAGATTACGGCAGCACCTACCGCCTGCATCAAATGAAGCTGTTCCTTTAGAATGATGGCTGCTGTGATCACCGCAACTGCCGGAATTGCATACATATAAGCCATTACATGGTTTGCTCCGACTCGACTGATGGCATGATACCAAACAACAAGCCCGAAAGCCGTCACCAAAACAATTGAAAAAGCCATAGACCCCCATGCCGAAAGAGGTATCTCTGACCAAGACAACGCCAGCACCCCTTTGAAGCCGACCACAAGGAGAAATATCATGCCGAATAATGAAGAATAGGTGATCGTTTTAAGGGCTGAGTATTTGCGCAGCATACGTTTGGCGAGTACCGGATACAAGCCCCATACGCTCGAGGCCAAAATGCCAATCAAATCTCCACGCAGCACGTCCCAACCGACGGCCAATTTGTTTGTTCCAAAGAGCAAGATAAAGACAACTCCCAATAACGATAGAACGCTTCCCCGTCGCCCTCGAGAGCCTAATCGTTCTTGTCCTGCAAGCCAGGCAAAAATAGCGGTAAAAACAGGCGAAACCGCTAGCATTAAGGACGCATTGGTAGCGGTAGCATATTTTACAGCAGCCATGAACAAAGTCTGGTAAATAGTAACCCCTATAAGTCCGAGCAACGCTAATTCAAAACAATCTTTGAGCTGAATACGCAGGTTATCTTCCAAAGCATAAAGCAAAAGGAAAAGCATCGGAGTCGCTCCCACAAAACGAATGACCGTAAAAGTCAAGGGATCAAAACCCGCCATTCCCCATTTTCCAACAACATAATTGGCCCCCCAGACCAAAATAACACACCAGAGTATCCATTCTGGAAAATCTCTTTTTGTAGTCATAAGCTACCCCCTTTCGCTTTCAACCATACAATAGCAAATGACTCCTGACAAGTTTAATGTAGGAGCCATACCATTTTGTCTAGTTAATTATTCTATCATAAATCAGTGCAGAGAACACCAAGTCCAGTTTATCAATTGTGAAACAATCTCATTCTTAGGCACTGGAGCAAAACAGCCCCATCGCCTTTCCTATCTTTCCTATCATACATTTCTAATTTTCACATAATTTTATTTGATATCTTCAGACTTTTCAATACAATCGTCAGGATTCGCTATCGAATCTAATGCAAAGGGCTATTTCGACTTATTTTAATCGATTCAATGCCAAGAGGAAGGCATTTTGCCTTGCTTACCTTAAACCAATTTAACGTTACTCTAAGCAACTAATTTAAAGTAGAATTTCCTTATTGACAAGCTGCATATCTTCACTTATAATAATGGATGTTACGCGGTCGTGGCGGAACTGGCAGACGCGCTAGATTCAGGTTCTAGTGCTCGCAAGGGCATGGAGGTTCAAGTCCTCTCGACCGCACCACATAAGGGTTTAAGGGTAAATTGAGAAATCAATTTGCCTTTTTTGTTTTTAAGGGTACGCACTAGATTCGGCACATTGAAACGCACTAGATTTCTAGGCATATTCCCATGATTAATGGAAAATCTAGCATGGAACAACAAAGAAAGGTTGTTTATTATGGCTAGGAAATCCGCAGTTATTCCCCCTATCAAAAGAAAATCAAGAAAGATCCAATCCCCTACAGATTACTCAATTCAATTTGATGATTATCTCATTCATTGTGAGGAACGAAATCTGACTCAAGGTACAATTGAAGGTTATCGCTTTTATTTAGGGTATCTGAAGAGGTATCTTGAAGATCAGGAACACTCATTATTAGTAGATGAAATCACGGAAAGAGATTTAAAGGAATTTCTAACCTTCATGCGCAAAACTAAAAATAATAATCAAGCAACGCTCAATTCTGCAATTGCATCAATAAGACCATTCTTCAATTATCTGATTGAGCAAGAAGTTGTTCAAGATCATCCCATGGCAAAAGTCAAGAAGGGGAAGATTGACCAAAAGCCCATCATACCCTTTTCAACTGACGATATTAAAACCCTACTGCAACAACCTGATAAGTCACGACAAGCAGGATATAGGGATTATTGCATGATGCTTATGCTTCTATCCACTGGAATGAGAATTTCAGAATGTCTTAATCTAACCATTTCAGATATCGATTTTAAGAACAATCGGATACTCATACGAGAAAGCAAAAACAGAACCCCAAGAATTGTTGGAATGGCTAAGAAAATTAAACCTGAACTACAACGCTTCATTCGCCTATGTCATACTAACTCTAAACCATTTGATATTTTCTTTCAAAATCAAGATGGTGGAAAACTTGCCGACAATACGATTCAAGAGAATTTCAGGGAGTATGGAAAACAAGCTAATATTGACCCTAGAATCAGAGTTAGTCCTCATACCTATAGACACACCTATGCAATCAATTACCTCAAGAATGGAGGGTCTACAGCGTCTCTCAGAGAACAATTGGGGCATAGAACTATAGAAACAGTTGAGAAATATTTATATTGGTCAAACGATGATAAATTAGAAGAGTTCCAGAAATATAGTCCCTTAGACAATATGGAATTTTAGAGATTAGCAGGGAGTGTCCGTTCAAATGGACACCCCTTTATTTTCTTTTAAAATCATACTTATTGAAATGGAGAAGACTTTCTCCGATAGAGCAAATATCTTCAACTAGGGTTATATTCCCTTCAACTTCATCATGCTCAGATATAAGCATATAATAGTTGCCAAGTCTGTAATATACACTATATAGAAACCTATCAACTATTCCTCGCAGAAGTTAATTGCTACACCTGTAAGGGAATAACTATGGTAAGTTAACAATTATACAGGACATCCTACGCTTAATAAGAAAAATATGCCACAAAATCTGGGCGATACTATACTCTTTTAATCTTCATTTCTCTGATGTTACCGAAATTCCCGTCGTAGGTAATTTTATTGTTTTTAATCAATTCAAGTATCCTCCAGAAAATAAAGTCAAATGAAATATCTCCTCTTGTTTTGCCTACCACCTCGCCCACAATCCTTGCACAATGAGAAAAATCATTACTTGTATACTGCAAAATCATCTCATCATAATAGTCTTCTTGAACACTAATAACCGTCCTGTTTTTCATGACCCTTAAATCAGAGTTTTCCTTTTTGAGATTTAGCCATAATTGCATATATGATGAATAAACTTCGTTGTTCAATGGCTTTTTTAATGGTAAAAGAGCATTCAATTTTTCAGGGACAATATGCTTTACGCTAATTTTCTGTTTATTACCAACTTCGTCCATCTCTGAAACATTAATAGTGTAAATATTTTTGATCTTGCTTTCTAGCAGTGACAAAATATACATCGAGTTACACATTTCAGTCGCATTTTCGCCATACCATAAGTAAATTTCTTCACCGCACGCAGTGCTAATGCTTCGAAGAAAGTCGTCATTAGATAAATCTATAAAAAAATCTTCATTATCATAGGGGTATTTTTTTAAACATTTGATTCTTTGGTCTATGTCACTAATGTCAGATATCGACCCATAAGCCAGGTCATCCATCAGACAAATGACATTTCTGCCCTCAAGCATCCGCCCGATAAGAGCAATCTTAATTGCTATCATGCTAGTTTTAGAACAGCAAATATGTGTTATATCTTTCATCATTTCCTCCAGTTCTTACCTCAAGTGGTTGTTTCACGATATCCTACGAATGCGTCACAACATAGTCATTAGCAATACCATAAATATATTATCATTACTATAAGCGACTTAGTAATTGAAATCCTTAAATAATTATTTCTAGGATAATCCACGTTTTCCCTCCATTTCCTTCTTAGTGTTTGAAAATATGTATCTTATATAGTCACCTATCAACTGTTCGATCGAAGGAAGATTGGTGTGGACGGAAGTGCAACCCATGCTTGCAAAAAATCCCATACCCCAAAATATGTAAAACCAGCCCCTACCTCTATATAGATAGATCGAATTAGATATAAAAAAGAAGCAAGGGGGTTTAAGCCTTGCTTTTGTGTTGGGATCAGTGAGACGTTTTATGTTTATAAATTTAGACTTGTGTACACGTCACTAATAACTTCTTTGGTTATGCCAATGTATCTTAGAGTAACCGAACTACACGAATGATTAAGCATCTTCTGCAATGTCTCAACAATAGCAGGATTAGTCTTTATGTTGTTGCTATAAGTGTGGTATGCAAAGGTCTTTCTTAACGAGTGAGTTCCATAGTTACCCTTGACGTTTAATTCCCTTAATGTCTTCTTTATAATGCTGTGAGCATATTCAACTGTGATTGCTCCCCCACCTTTGTTACTCTTGAATAAAAAGTCTTCATCATTGTAACTTGCTAAACTGTCTAGATATAACTTGATGCCATCTTTAGCACTTCTATTCAGATTAAATTCTCGTGCCTTCCCTGTTTTCTCTTCCTGTATTTTAACTGTGTCAACTATTTGATCCTCATGAATGACATCTTTAACTTTAAGGCTGAGTAGATCACCTGCACGAAGACCAACATTGATACCAAGGACAAACAGCATATAGTCTCTTTTGTTCTCTTTGCCCAAAAGAAATTGTTTAATTTTAGCAATGTCCTTAAGGTTTTTGATCGGTTCGACCTCTTGAGCTTTGGTAATTCCTCGACTTGTCTTTGTGATTTCCATGATGTTCAATCTCCTAAGTAATATTAACTTATGTGATTATAGTATCATTAGTTAATATTATATACAAGGACGGACTTGTAATAGTTTGTTACTAAACCCTACAACCTGCATACCCCTAGAGATATAGGTCTTATGATCAATATTAACTTTTCACATTAGTTAATATTTAAAGTGATTATCAAAACATGTGAGAAGGAAGAAAGGACTGCATTGAAATCCGCAGTCCTCCTATTGTCTTAGTAGATCAGGTAGGCAATTAATTTAAAAGTATTCCGCAACATATTTTATGGTTCAATTCAAGCATCTTTTCAAGGAATAGGCACGGATTTACCTCATTACTTCTTTATGACTAATATGTAACACATAATAATCATCAACAAGTGACAACAAAAAAAAGGCGAATTTCTTCACCTTTAAGATTACATATTTGCTATTTACGATGTCCTATGTCCCCTATTTACGCTACACCCTGTCTAAAGGGGGTGAGGTATGACAGGATAGGAAGTTCTACCTTATTCATTCAAACTCGTTGTAGGGCATTCTGAGGGTTTAGGGTGATAAAAATGGCTAGGTATGTTGATTACCTAACCAAAGATTTAATGAACGCTCATGCTATTAACCGTATTCTCGAATGTTATACTGTACGACTGTTAATAATGCCCTTTGCATTTTGCGATAACTAAATTTCCATTTTCGTCTTGTGCGTAAACGAGCCTATGTTCCTGCGTTATTCTCCTACTACACAATCCTGATAATCCATGTTTTAAAAGTTCAGGTTGCCCTACCCCAACAAGCATACCATTTCTTTGAATGTCTTTAATTAACAAATTTATTTTTGCAACAATCTTTTTATCCTCTTTCTGCCAATCAGTATATTCTCCCCATGCCTTTTCTGAAAATATTATATTCATTGCTCCATAGCTTCCAATTCTTCCATTGTCTTAATAACAATTTTACCTTCATTGAGCTGTTGTAAGGACTGGAATAACTCGATAAAGTAACTTGGATTTTTCAATATTTTCAGATTTTCCATAATGTTATTGTATTCGTCAAGGCTCATTAAAACAACATTCTTTTCACCTTTTCGAGTTACAATAATAGTTTCGTTATCATCCGTTGCTCTGTCACAATATTCTTTTAGGTTATTCCTGTAAGTGGAATAATTAACAGCCAACATAAAATCCGCTCCCTTGCTTACCATCTTTAGTACAGTATAGTGTACTCACTTACATTGTACAGTATATTGTGCAACAAAACAAAATGTGCTTAATTTCGTTTTGCACTTTTCATTGGACAAACCGTATGATATTATACAGACAATTACAAGTAAACAGTTCCCCACTAGATTTTCTGTTAATCAAAAACCCTCAAACCCTTTACAGTGGCGGATTCAAGGGGCGTAGCCCCAAACTGGCAGACGCGCTAGATTCAGGTTCTAGTGCTCGCAAGGGCATGGAGGTTCAAGTCCTCTCGACCGCACCACTTTAAAAATTACCGTACACACAAATATACACACCAAAGCAACAAAATAAACACCGAAGCTTACCGCCTCGGTGTTTATTTTGTTACCCACGTATATAAATACAATCGAGACTAATCTTCAATAATGAGCATATCGCAAAAGCTATTCTGGCTGGAGTTTTGCCAAAATCATCTTCCAAGTCCCTGTAGAGATCTTCTGTAATTCCACAATGACCAGCGACTTCTTCTTTAGTGTATCCGCTCAACTCCCTTGCATCCTTTAGCGTAATCTGAAACATTTATACCGCTCTCCTTCGTTTCCCGCTTACCAAAGAAGGTTAAAATTGGATATAATCAAAGTATAAGAACCTTCTTTGGAAGTGTTTCTTTGATAGGAAGTCCGGAACTCTTGTCGGGGTGTACGGTCTTCCTTTTTTGTCATTTGCGTTTAACCGGCTCAGCTACCATCCCATCCTCCCCAGGCAGCACTACAAACTTCTCTCCATTAAACTGGAACCACTCTCCCAAGTTAAGCCCTGACTCATCCAAGCCTGAGACCATGCTGATCTTGCGTCTATGCCATGTCTCCCCTTCGTCGTCACTGACCTTGACTTCGATAAGTACATTAACTTCGTCGAGAAATTCATTAGCGAACTGATCTTCGCTTGTTTTTACCTTCGTTTTTGTTCCCAAAATTAACCCCTCCTCAAGAACGTTATGCCTAATATTAGAACATGCGTTCTATATTTTCAAGGGGTAATTTGTCGAACGGCTTCATAGAGTTCACTTACCTTTATCCCTAACGCTTCTGCGATCACAGCCAGTGCTCTTATACCCGGATCTTTCCCGGCTTCAATAGCCGCAATATACCCCCTACTTAACCCGGTCACTTCGGACAGTTCCTTTTGTGTCCACCCCATTCCCTTGCGAAGCTGAGCAATCCTTTTCCCCCTCATAATGCCATTCCCCTGGTGCTACCTATAAGCTTACTACTTGAATCGTGTCGAATCATGTAATAAATGCTCCCGTAATAAGTACATATTCTACGACATATATGTTATAAATTCGGAGTTTCATTCTATTTTTAGGGTTGATCACTCATATTATAACCAAGTTTTGCTTCTTGCCACCATGGAAGGATATTCCGTTAACAATGTTTAATGGTTTTCTTATGGTGGTGAAGTAGTGAACAGGATCAAACAAATTAGGAAAAAGCAAAAGCTCACTCAGGGAGAGCTTGCCGAAATGGCTGGAATTGATCAAAGCGACTTAAGTAAAATAGAAAACGATAAGAAATCAATAACTTTAGATACTGCTAAAAAGATAGCAAGAGCCTTGGGTTATTCAGTTGAACACATCTGGCCAGACTAATTATCGGGCCTTTAGAAATATTTTTCGCATATTCGAACATAATTTTAGGGCCGATAACCCAAATAAATAAAGATAAGACTCTGGGGACAACGTCAAGGCCTTATCTTTATTTATTTGTCGCAAAACCATTAATCCTGTCGCATGGCAGGAGATTCCTATAACTCATTGAAAGCTTAAAGGTTTTCATAAATCAAATAAACAGGGAGGATACTTAAATGCTAGAGTTTCTAGGTATCGCGAGTTTCTTAATTTTCATGATAATGTTAGTAATTAGTATCAATCCAAAATGGGTTTCGCGAGGCGAAAGGAAATATACAAGAAAGCAAACCCTGCTGTCTGCTTTGATTATGTTTGTGCTATTTTGTGTATTTGCAATTAATTCACCTAATGCCACTCATACGCCAGCGTCTCTCCCCAGCGTTACGACGGTTACTCCTATTACAAAAACTCCTGAGCAAATAGCCAAGGATAAGGCAGCTGCCGACTTAGCTGCAAAGCAAAAAGCTGATGCTAATGCCGATGCTGCGCAAGCTGTAAATGACAAAGCGACAGCCAATGCAAAGGCTAAGGCCGATGCTGACGCTCTTGCAAAACAACAGGCAGACGCAAAGGCGGTGCAAGATGCAGTAGCTCAACCCACGCCAACACCAACACTCTCTACGGCTTCCACGCCTCCTGCTCCTGCCCCATCTAGTTCGGTCAGCGCATCTACCGAGCAAACACCTACAAGTGCAAGCTCATCAACAGACGACGATAGCACCATCGTATACATAACAAAGACAGGCAAGAAATATCATACTGCCGGATCCCAATATCTTACGAAGAGCAGTATACCCATAACTCTAGGAGAAGCTAAAAAACGTGGGTATACGGCTTCGGCTCAAGATTAACGAGTTAAAAAATAAAAATGGCCTATGATAGCATTCGTTTTATAACGGTATAAACACAGATAGCCTCCAGTGCAACCACGATGGCTACTTAAATTACAAAGGAGATCCATCATGAAGAAAATACTCATTCTCTTATTACTCTGTGCTTCACTCTCGATATCTGGTTGCAGCCCATCTGCCTCTGCCGCAACCACACAGTCTACACCCTCGGGCACACAAGTGGAATCATACTTCACCAAGGCCAACCAGCACCCCGATCAAATTCTTGAGTCACAAATAAGCTCTGCTAAATCAACCCTCGACATAGCCATCTACAGCCTAACGAAGAAAGATATCGTGGACTCTGTCATCGCTGCCAAGAAACGCGGGGTGGCCGTACGTGTTATTACTGACAAAATCGAAGCTAAATCTAAGTCCGAAGCAAAAGAGCTAACACTATTAGAGGGTGCCAGCATCCCTATTAAAGAAAATACCCACTCCGGACTTATGCACATGAAGGTTTCGATCATAGATAAGAGCGTGGTCACCACGGGTTCCTACAATTACACGCAAAACGCGTCAACGGAAAATGATGAGGTTTTGGTCGTAATCCATGATTCAGGTATTGCATCGAAGTGGGATGATGAATTCCAGCAGATGTGGAGTGACACGAAGGATTATGCCAGCATAAATTGATTGAAAAATTCCACCACAAGCCCCTTCGGCACAAAAGCTGAGGGGGCTATTTTATTTGCCTGAAATAATAAATAAGGCTCCCACCGTTCAAGTGAGAACCTTACTCGTTATTAACTAGCTCGTCGATCGATATGTTAAACCCAACCGCCAATTGTGCGAGTTCGCTTATGCGAGGTATCAGTGATCCGGCTTCTATTTTAATAAGGCGACTAAGATTTAGTCCAACATTAGCAGCTAACTCTCCTTGAGTTAGATTGCACTCTTGTCTGCAGCGAGCGATTCGTTTGCAGATAGTTTTATCAATTATAATCAAGTAGATTTATCGCCTCCAGTCGTGTATCTGACAGCGTATTTCTTAAAAAAGCTTACTGGTTTAGTTTTGATCTGTCAATAATTAAAAAAGGCCTCCACCGTTTCCGATGAGGGGCAAGTAGGACGAATGAGTTTTCAAGGACTATTATGCTCATAGGGCGTGGCCGTCATACATTAGCAAGGTTACTAATGGCCATAAAAAAGAGTAGGTGAGTCATCTTAATTATCCCATAATTTCCCTGCGAAGTAAGGAGAAACTTGTCTTATGAATATACAATATGCTCCCACCGTTTCCGATGAGAGCCAAATTCAAAGTATGTGCTTCATACTGCGTTATCCTTACCTGATTCGGTTGGAGTTACATAATTACTTATTAAGAGCTCTTTGTAGATTAAGCCCTTATCGGATTTACAAATAGAGTATTTTACCTTTACTTCTTCGATGTTAAACCCGGCATATAATCTTTTTGTTTCCGGATGATCATTAATGCTGAGCAGAAATTTCCCCTGGATACCAGATAGACAATCTCTTAATCTAACATGATCCTCTTTCGTAAATGGCTTACTCCCCTGGCTGCCGTATCCGCTCAAACTGAAGTATGGAGGATCGCAATAAAAGATCGTGCCTAGCCGGTCGTAACTGCTGATTACTTGCCCGAAGTCCCTGTGTTCAATTATGGTGTTTTGCAGCCGCTCCTTGGTCGTTCTTATCTTATCCTCAAGGCTCTTCAAAACGTTTGGAGGTTTTTCAGTCGGGCTTATGATAAAGCTTTGCATTTTTGCCCCAAAGCTAAAATGCAATATGTAATAAAAGCGGACCGCCCTTTTTACTTCTGAAGTGCCAACCAAGCTTAACGCCTTGAATCGTTCGAATATCTCCCTCGACATGAGTAGAAAATCAGTGAATCCCGTGCCTGAGAAACCTCCGAAAAAGTAACACAAGGTAGTTAAGTAACATTAACAGAAACTCAGTTAAATTTATCGTTGATTTCTTTTATACTCGGTGAAGGATGAAAAGGTGGCTGCTAGTGAGCGAATTTTGCTCTTGTGAAGAGCGTTGACAAGCAGATTTTACTTCAATTGAAGATAGTATTGATAATCGTGCTAAACCTGGCATATAAT
>JARLHV010000138.1 GCA_031292055.1 Desulfosporosinus sp. | reverse complement strand
GTGGCTTCCTTTTTTGTAATCTACCATAGCAGCTGTCACCCCTTTAATATAGTTTAACAGACTGCTACTACTTGCTCCACGCTAGAAGCTGTCCCGACTGGAAGTCGGGGGTATTAAACCAGGCGCATTGAAAATAAAAAGGTGATAATTCTTAACAATAACTGGCCCTATCTATTAATAATTTTAATTGAAGTAATCATCTTCTGTATATATACTCCAATTATAAATTCCTGTGATTTATAACATTAAGTTTAACCTACCTGCACAATAGGAGGATACGCACTCCATATTATGAGGTTTTGACCCGGCCCAAACTCATTCTTAAGAACACCTTCCTTTTGAAAACCAGTGTTTTGTAATAAGTTATGCAAATTAGAACTCTGAGCTGTCTCATTAGCGTCTAACTCAAAAAAGCGAATAACGCTTGCCTCGATGTTGTCTAAAGAATAGAAGTCTTCAATAGACTTTAAAATAAATGTCTTGATTAAATGATCATCTAATTGTTCTATTATAATAAATGTTCCAACTGTAGCAACCGAAGTGCGACCGGATTTGTTTCTAATTATGGAAATTAGAGCTTTAGGTTTTTCCATGCCCTTAACGAACAAAAAGTAAAACTCTTCGCTAAAGCTGAACAACCTATTTCTAAGAACAAGTCCACTCGAATAATCATCTATGTTAGAATAAGGACATGTGTAACTAAAGAAGCGTTTCTCAGAAACAATAATTTCTAGGGCGTCTTTAAACATGCCCTCCCCAGCACGCCAAACGTAATACTCATTGCTTTTAAATACACGTTCGCCTTTGTACATCTCAACTGCCCCTTTCGCCCAACCAATTATACCAATTCCTGTTAATTTTTTTAAAATAAATTCAACATCTGTTACCACAGTGTCTATGGAAATTTCTCCGGCATATTGATTCTGAATATGCTGTGCTACATCATATACTGTTCGTTTACCATCGACGCATCGTAAAATTTCCTTACTCACTGAATTAACAACAAACGATTCGTTAATGCCAAACCCTGGAGGTATTAAAAGTAAATTTTCTTCATTTTCCTCCCTAACAAAAGTTTTATCATCAAATACTGGTATAAAATTCCTCATTTGCAGTAAGCCTCCTTTAGGTTGATTAATTTGAATCATACAATGTATTCAGGGTGAAGTGCTGCGGATTGGACATTACGTTGTCGTCAATGAGATCTATAAATATGTTGCTATCCAAAAATCGAGCTCGTCTATCCCCATGCGGATCAGCCATATCCTGTATGCTAAGAATCATTCCAGCTAATTCTTCTGCAATCGGCAATTCCCATACTTTTCCTAATCCTAAATCCCAATATGTTTTTAATGTATGACGTCTTAAATTACCAACTATTAAAGGTAAGTAAGGCGACACTGAAAGGCAACCATTACTTAGTATATGTGTAGAATACACTTGACTGATATTTTGTTCTCTCATTCTAAACAGATGATCAACTGGATCACCCCATTCAAGCTTTAGATCGCTACATTTTTCCTCGTTACATTTTCTTTGAAATTTCTGAATAAAATTAACTAATATACGATATTGACTTTCAGTAGGGAATAACTCCCAGCCTGTCTCTTTCCCTTTGCCGAGTGGCATTAGAGGTTGAACCCTTATGCTCTGAATATTTCTATAATTCTTTAACATATGAACTACTTCCGGGAATTCTTCAATATTAAACTTTGTTGGAGAGAATGCCACTGAAAACATAATATCCAATTCTTCCAAATAGTTTATTGCTGCCAACGCACGATCATATATTCCTGGTAAACATCTTAATCTTTCATGCGTTTCCCGAGTTGCTCCGTCCAGACTAATTTGTACCATCTTTACACCGCATCGTTTAAGTTCTAAAGCTACTTCCCTAGTAAATAAGAATCCATTTGAAACCATAGATATATTTTGGACTCCTGCGCTAGTAAGCTTCACTGACGCCTTTAATATTGAGTTCAATCTAAGCAATGGTTCACCGCCGCAGAAACAGAAGCCGAATGGTTTTATATCACATATCTGACTTATTATATAATCAACCTCAATGTCTGATAACTCGTCCGCACGACCAGCATCGTCACTCTTGTTAAAACAGTGGAGACATTTTGCCATGCAACGATTGGTAATATCAAGCGATATTTGTAAAGGACCAGATAACACACCTGAATGATCCGCCAAAATCCCATTGTTTGTCATATCTAATCAACCCCCCCAAGTTATATTGCTTCATTTCATTTCATGGTAATTTTTGCGACTATCTCTATTTCTTTGACCAATATCATCTCCGTCCCTTTTAAATAGCCTTTCGAAATTCGCCAAGATTAATAGAAGCACAAGGCTTGCCTGAAACATCGATATTGAACTTCTCGAAATACATTCTCAGGTACAAATAAATTAATTTTCCTCCATCTATAATATCCTTAACAAATGTCCCCATTAGAGGCAAGTATAAAAATACTTTTTTGTGTAGGGGCAAAAGGTATAGATATAGACGATCTGAAGGCATCTTTGTTTAAAAAGGCAAAAGCCATTTAAATGCTTGTTAATCAATGACCTAATATGTAGTCGTCCCAGCACTTTAGCATTCGGTAAACCTTGATTCCTTGATTAGATTATAACCTAGTGCAATAACTGTAACAACTGTACTAAAGTACATGTTTTGTAAAAAAATACCTGTACTTTAGTACAGGTTATAGATAATACAGTGCTTTATCAGAGAATAATATTGCATTTCTTCTTTCATCAAGTCCCCAATGAGTTAGTTCCTAAAATTTTTAAGTATTTCAGCACTTTCATCCTGATTCTTTGACACCATTGTCCAAGCTGCAACCGCTTTTGAGCGTGATTTTACACCGAGTTTAAAAAGTATATTGCCTGTATGAAATTTTACAGTCCTGATTGTTATACCTAAAGTCGAAGAAATTTCTTGATTGTTTAAGCCTTTTGCAATGAGATCCATTATTTCCTCTTGCCTACCAGTTAGTTGTTCGCTAATATCAGTAGGTTTTGATGTTAATGCTTGCTTATCGCCATTATTACCTACAAATGCTAACTTCAAAAAAGGTGCCAAACCTTTAGAAAAGTATTCTTTTCCTTGAGCCACATAAAAAACAGCCTCGATCATTTCCTTTTTGTTACATTCTTTTAATAGGAATCCATGAGCGCCTTTCTGAAGCGATTTTGTAAGATACCCTTGGGGATTAAGACCTGTGAGCATAATAATTTTTACTTCCGGGTGTATAGATTTAATATCGTCGATTAAATTAATTCCTGAGCAGTCCGGGAGGCTAATATCGAGTAATATAATATCAGGTGGTTTTGATTTTAAGAGGGTTATGCATTGATTTCCATTGTTCGCGATTCCCACTATCTCCAGATTTGTTACCGACGACAGCAAGGCCACTGTTCCTTCCGCAAAAAGGGTATGGTCATCAACTACTAACACTTTTAGTTTTTCTAATTTCTCATTATCGAAAGACATTACTATCTCACTCCTTATCTCGGAATAGAAACTTTCAGGGTGGTGCCCTGATGAATTATGGAATTAATCTGGAGCTCACCACCAATGCCTTGGAGCCTTTCTTTCATGCCTATCAGACCAAAATGTTCACTTGTTAATGGCCAGTCATCTATCTTGACAATATCAAACCCATTACCAAAATCCCTAACGCTCAATTCAAGCTCAGAATCGTTCAGCTCAATGTAAATGTTTATCTTGCTTGAACCTGAGTGTTTCACCGCATTCGTTATCCCTTCCTGTAAAAAACGGTAAGCGGCTAATTCTACTTCTTCTTTCAGGCGTACTCCCTCACTAATACCCACTATTTCTAAAAAAATGAACACCGACTCATTTTCCATTTTCTCTTCGCACATTATTTGGATGGCATAAAGCAATCCTAAATCGTTCAAGGATGGTGGCCGTAAATCACTACAAATTGAACGTAGTTCAAAGTTCAAGTTCTCAACTACCTCCCGCATATGAGCAATAGCTTTGTCACCCTTTGCGCTTGGACATTCTTCAGCTATGTCATCCAACCATCGGTTCAGGTCTAACGCTAATTGTAATGAGCCATCGTGAAGATCACGAGCAATTGATTTCCTCTCTTGCTCAATACTTTTAAACAAAGAGCCGGTTATTCCTTGCAGCCTCTGAATTTTTCTTTGGTTGATCAATGATCTTTGGGCAATCTCCTTGATTTCTTGAGACAGTTCCTTGATAACAAACGCCGTTATCAAGCGTTGCGCCGCTTGGCTGGAAATCAACGTAATTAACGGCAGTTCTTCTCGCTGAAACTCAATGCGGGAAGAACGGTGGCCTATAAATATTCCACAATCAAAATCATTGGAATCAAGAAGAATATAGAGTTCGGCAGGAAAATCTTTAGGTAGTTTTTTGGCACCTATGTTAATCCTTCGATCTGCTTGGAAATAAGCCTCCAGTCTGGATTGGTCATCAGGTTTTTCCAAGAACCTTCCTGCTGCTTTTTTGAGATATCCCCCCTTAGCATTCTGAGCAACAAGCAAAGCTCCCTCAACTCTCAGACACTTAACTACCTCTTCTAAGATCAGCTCCTCTTCATGAAGTGAAGCCAGTCTCTCGTTTAACTTTAGTACTTTTTGGTCTAGACCTTGCTCCACACCCGACCAACCAATTTTTTTTAACAGCTTGACAATAATCAGATGGATCATTCTAAAACTGACTTTTGCCAACATAATTAAAGAAAACACTGCTAGAGGCACTTCAAGATTTAGAGGCTTTAATACTTTCAGAAAGAAGAGTAAATATGTAACAACAATACTTGTAAATATTCCTTCAAAGAAAAAGGCAATCGTCATCTTTAAGAGCCGACGACTGTCTGGTAGATATTTATGGACGATGACATAATATAAAGTAGCCGGAACAGCCGACATAAATAAGTAACTGACCTCGGTGTTCTCTATTGGTTGAACGTTAAATATAACTGGAACCGCAGTTAATAGAAAGAACGGCAAAAAACCTATAGACATACCCCAAAATAGAATATTTGCTTGGTTTTTTTCCGGTTTATCGTTTGGCAACTTTAATAACGCACCTAGATTCCACAGCACTAAAAGAATTCCTATAATCAAATTTGTTAACACTAGTTTTTTTAATGAACTATTAAAGTGTACGATACCGACAGACTGCAGTACAGTTAAGATTAAAATTATTATGAATATAAGCGCTAACATACTGCGACCGAACCGATTAACTAGGCTATTTTTTTCGCACGGAAAAACCGAGAAAAAATGAATAAGGTACAGAGGTACTGACGACAAGGTTATGTACTCTAATTCCCTAGCAAAGATCAAATCGCGACTCGAAGCTGGAGCCAAGACGATAGCCAAACCTATAAACCAGTTCAACCAAAATAAAGCACGCGCTTGAACTAAAAAAGGGCGCTTATACCAAGTGATTAATCCCAAAATCCAAAAAGCAAACCCTAAGATAATCATAGGTATTTCACTTAATAATTCCAGCAAAACAGTACTTTTTGGTATTTTGATAATGTTATCTGTCGGTTGAACAATCCTTCGGAATTCTATAGACGATGCCCCTTCCGCCTCACTCCATTTTTGAGCAAAGCGGTACTCACCTGTATCTTGATTGTTCACTTTTAATATCTGATCACCGACACGTATTCCTAATTTGTACCCTTCTCCATCAGGATCACTGGAAGTCACTATCCATTTTCCATTGGCGTTAGTAAGATCAAGACCTACGTATGCTTGATTAATAATAGCTACAAAATATGTGAGTGACAATATAACAAAGGCGGCACTCGCATAATAATATGCTTGCCGCCTAAACATTTTCTTCAACAAGTTTGATCATCTTCTCTTTGTGTTTTTCTGGCACGGGAACTGCTTGAATGATCTCCATCGACTTTTCCCGGAATATTTCATACATCACTCTGCAGTAATGTACAACCCCTTCATCAATGGCCAGTTGTTTTAAATATCCTTGTTCTTCTTTCCCAAACCTCTGTGACCCTTTTCCTCCCATCTGAGTTAATTCTTTAAACCGTTCGGCTGTGTTACCTTTCAGCATATTCAAAAGGTAGACATAGGGCAGAGTTTTTTTATTATTTATAAAATCATTTTTCTTTTCGAAGTTTAAAAAGTCGTTTAAATCGTTCCTGACTTGGCTCATGATACCCAGGTATGTCCCAAACTGTTCTAATTGAAGCACTAACGATTCGGACGCACCGCCTAGGGTTGCGCCGATTTTACATGCACAAGAGGTTAAACTTCCTGACTTACGCTTGACCAGATCGAAATATTGATCAAGCGTAACTTGCTCACGAGTCTCGAACAGAACTTCTTGGAATTGACCATCACTGGCCGTTATCCACATATGGCTAAGTATTTGACTAACTTCCCTGTAGAGTCTGTTATCCGTATCATCAGATAACCTCGAAAAAGCCTTATGGCTCAACATACTTAAACAAATAGCAAGATTCAAAGCGTTAGCAGTAGGGATTTGACGCCAAGGTAGGTTATCATTATCCTGATCTTGAATATCATCAAAAATATCGGCAGCCAGGGCAGATAATTCCATGGCAATTGCACCTGGCAGCGCAACTTCAGACAATCCGCTTACACACTCGCAATTCATTAGTGTTAAGTGAGCCCATTTAAATAGTTCAGCGGTCTCGCTATCGGCGTTCAACGAGGAATTAATCATTCGTAACATTTCCGGACTAAGTTGGGCTCTCGTTAGAATTTCATTAATTTTAGCAGAAATAACTTGATCCATCTGTAAGTTAAGCACTTTTATGCCCATAAACCTAGTGGTAAAGTTTCAATTGTCAGTGCATCCCCAGATACTTCGTACTCAGAAAAAACCCTTTGGATGATAGTAAATTGATTAGTTTTTAGTTCTGCCGAAGGTAGCCCTTGTTCTCGTGGTAACATACTTTTAGGGTTTTTAACTAAGTCGTGGACCAGTTTTGCAATGCTTTCATAGTTCATTTTTAAAAACACCCCTTATCAATTTGTTTAAGGAAATTAAAGGAATGATATCAGTGTGGATACAACAGAACCTACTTAGGATTACAAGAATCCTACACAAATCACTCTCTTTTCACTCCACAATGTTAGTAAATTTCCTCAATTTCTTCCCAATAGTTTATTCTCTTTCCATGTAATGTTTTCCTTCATCGAAAATTAGCTTATCCTGTCGTATAAACGTATTTTAATGCTGGTTTTAATTATTAAAAAGATTGGGAGACTCAATGTTGCCTTTGAGTCCCCCTCTTCCGTATATTAGCTTACTGACTCTATTTAAACCTAGCAAAAATTACTAATACACTACCAAAAATTACATACTCAATATGTATCCACGGACAAGCCATACCTCAAAACTCTCTAAATCAAGCCTGAAAAATCTGTTCCTGCGTGCGTACCTGGTCCTATCGAATTGTTATACAATTCACTCCCAAACCCCGAAACCAGCACCACAGGCCCATCTTAGCTGTCTTTCTTTTGCAGACAACAAACCGTCTCCACGTGCGTGGACACCCCACATCGGCTTGATAGAAAGCACGTTGACACCTCGCATTGGCTCTAAAGAAAACGGTTGACAAGTCTATTATAGTTCACATTTCTCTACGTATGCGTCACGGGTCACCAATGCGCAATAATCCCGTCACCCGCCATTATCCCAACAAACCAGTTTGCCAAGACAGCCACCCCGGCGGTAACTGCGCCTTGGAGTATATGTACTTTTGCCCAATAGTAGTGATACCACTAACCTTGATATATCACAACGATCATGTTAGGAAAGACAGCCACCCTCGTCTGGTTCCCCAAGAATAGGAAGAGCCCCCTTAAACGAAGTGTAAACCTCAGAAAACCAAAGACGTCCATAGACTGTGGACCGATGCGCCTTCAAAACCCAAACTACGCAATATCACTCTCTCAAACCGGGCAAAGCAATTCGGCGATTCTATATCCCTTAATTTCTTTTGCCGATATCGGCTAATATGATACTACAGATGAAACAAGAGAGACACCAACCCCAGCGAGAAGCGCATGTGGAAGTGTGGAGATCCTAAAACCGCCAATGGTAATGAAGTTACTGGCATTGATATCAAGGATATTTTCATAAGGTTGTCCGAAAACCATTTAATCTTTGACTTGCGTTTGACAGTTAATTAATTTGAACCCTTACGTAGTAAGGGTCCTAGAGGGTATCAGAAAGGCGTACCACTACATTCCCCTCTTTATGAAAATCGCGACCTTCCTCTAGACGATATAAAATTCCTAGAACCATTGTGCCACATGAGCTTCGACTTATAAAGGTATTATATGGAAATGTTCGCCACTGCATTTTAATTGCATGTTTTTTTGGGAGCTGACTGTCAAACGGAAACTATAGCAAAAGGGAGTAAGAGTTTAAAATTATAGGTTAGCATAAAAGTTCGTATGACTGGATAATTGTTGCCGCATCCCAGCCTTCCAAGTAAAGAATGTTTCTGAATTAATTTTTTATATTTTAATGATAACGCCGCTTAGAATCTGCCTATTTCTGGGGGATCGGCTCGATGCCGCCCTTGGCGGTCAAGTAGACCAGCACCGGCGCCAGCAAAACGAGCGTGACGGCCCCACAGGCGATGAAGCTGACAGACGCGTTGAAACTCTGTGCGATCCCTCCGGCGAACAGGTTCCCGATCGGCGTCGTCCCGCCAACGACTAGGGAGAAAACGCTCATGACGCGGCCCCTGTACTCGTTGGTGGAGTTGAGCTGTATTATGGAGTTCGCGCTTGCTATGAAGATAATGAAGAAGAAACCGATGAGCAGCAACGTGACCCCTGTCAGCGCGTAAAGGCTTGTAAATCCGACCATCAGCACTAGTACGCCGGTTATGACCGGGAAACAGTAGATGAAGAATTTCCGGGGACCGTCCTTGGCGATCGATGCCATCGTGAGCGCTCCCGCCAGAGCGCCGACGCCGATCATAGACATCAGAAGCCCAAATCCCGCCTCGTGCTGGTGCAGTACCTGGACGGAAAAGACAGGTATAAGGACGTTCTCATTCATTACAAAAGTACCCGTTATCGCCACGATGAGCAGTGTTAAAAACAATACCTTACGGCTGTATATGAATTTTAGACCTTCTTCAATATTCCTCAAGATATTGTCCTCCTTGATCAGTTGTCTCTCGATCGGGTGCGGGTGTATGAACCAGAGGCTCAGGAGAACTGCGCCGAAGCTGACGGCGTTGATGAGAAAACAATTCGGGATGCCCTGCGGACCGGCACCCATGATCACGCCGGCGATTGCCGGGCCGATCACGCGGGCTAGGTTGATTTGCATAGAGTTGAGGGCGATACCGTTGGTCAGGTCCTCTCTCCCGACGAGCTCGATGACGAATGACTGCCTGGTGGGTAAGTCGAACGTATTGACGATGCCCAGCAGCGCCGATGAGACGATCAGATGCCAGTACATGATATGGCCAGAATATGTGAGGATGGTCAGCGACAGCGTGATGACGAAAGACGCCGACTGCGTCATATAGAGAATGTTTTTCTTCTTGGACCTGTCGATGATTACACCGGCGAACAGTGAAAATAAAAGAACCGGCAGGAATTGAAGCGCACTGACGAGCCCGAGGAGAAACGCCGAATCTGTCAGCTTGTACGCCAGCCAGGGCTGAGCGACATTCTGCATCCATGTACCTGTGGTAGAAATGGCCATCCCGATCCAATAATAACGGTAATTCCTGTGCTTGAGCGCTGCAAAAGGATTTCCGATTGCGCCATTGCCGTTTTTCTTTTTCATAACAAAACCTTCTTTTTCTTCATAAGTTTACGTTTACGTTAACGTAATGTTTACGATAAATTTTTTTTACTTTTGATGATCCATAATCAATTGTTCAAAATATTCGATATTGGCTAATAAGTCATTACGAAATTCCTGCAATGCATCCATTTTTTGGTTTGTACTGGCAAGGTGCTGACGCAGTATCTCAAGTATTTTATGTTTGGCCTTAATCTTAATTACATTTTTGTCGTTTGTGTCGTTGAAATAGATAATACTGACATCACGTATTTCTTCTAAGCTTAACCCGAGACTTTTAAGTTGGTCAATTTTCCGAAGATGTTTAAGTGTTTCCTTTGTGTAGTAATGCTGACCATTGCCTTCACGTTCACCCCGAGGAATGAGTCCCAAACTTTCGTAATACCGAACCGTTCTTGGAGTAACTCCAGCACGTTCAGATAATTCACCTATACGCATAAAATCTGTCAAAATTTGTAATCACCTCAAACATAACGTTAACGTTACGTTTATGGTAGTACTTTTGTACGATAAAGTCAAGAGATGTTTGCTGGTAAAACCTTAGATAACTAAAATTATCGTGATTAATAATACCGGCAAAATGCTTATCAGCCAATTTTGCAACTCCAAAAGCCACCCGATTGCTTGTTGGGATAGTGCTCCCAATCCTCATTGAACGCACAATAAATTGTGCGCTGCTCGTCCTTCGGACGCTTCTGGAGCATGAACATCCTCCAAGAGGTAAAGAGCACACCCTCATCATTTATATTTCGTACCATAATAGTTTTTGTAAAGCACATTGAAATTCTATCAACTAGTTTTTCATATAATTGAACGTCCAAATATGTAAGCATTGTCTCGCTTGGTCTAATTATCTCTCTTAATTTATTGAAATTCTCACCAGAAAAACCGGCCTTTTTTAATTTCGATTTCACTTTTTCATTGTCCTGTAGATCTTTAATCTGTGATTCAGGGAAAGAGGAAATAAATAAAAGTCTATTCCTTCCATGCGAAATTTCACTTACAATAAAACGATCAAGATCTTGAATATTAACCTGATCTTTAATTATAGCATCATTAAGTTTTTCGAACAGCTCATGTTTTAGTCCTGATCAGGGCAAACGCATCTGAACACCTTGCTAAAAGCGGTAATCGAGGTTTTTGAAGAGTCTTATTTTAGAAAAAAGATTTAAAAAAGCCAATTGGTAATTTATGGGTTTTACAACCAAAAATGGATAATATATGATGTTGGGCTCTTACTCAAAGGCGATGATACAACCCATCAATTGGTAATCGGATATCTTAAAATGCTTGGTACGACTGTATCGTTATATTGAAACCTTCTTCTCATCTTCTTATTTGAGTAAGAGCCTATAAGTGTAGGAAATCTACTCATAATGAGTCCCCCTTAGTTTTTTGCTCACTTTTCTCAATACAATTTCCAGGTCTAACCCCCAAACACCCATTTCTTTGGAAAACCAAAGATTTATGTTTATCACATTACTCGCTATAATTCATGTAATTAACCACCAATTTCCCCGCATTGGTCACGAATAAGATTAATAGGAACTTAAATAGCCTATTTTATCCTGTTAGGAATTAAATCTGTATTAAAATTCTCTGTAAACACTCTCAACATCATTGCGATATTGTAACCAATTAAGCAACCACTAAATGAGTACCAATTGAACTGTCGGGGCATTGGAAATGGGAAAATTATAATAATTATCAATACAATAATTATCAAAGCATTACCGTATTTTTGTTTCCTTCTTCGTTTAATCCATTTGTCAGAAATCAATTTCTGTTGTTCGTATTCCCATAGAGGTTTCATAAATGGAAATATCCTGATATAGAAAAGATTATTTATCCATTGACCGAATTTGATGGAACACAAAACCAATGCCAGTACAAAACTAGTGGTGATTCTTTGCGAAAACCCTAGATTGATTGGCATTACACAAAACAGAAACAACACTAAGACAAAGGGAATATTTAATATTACGGTTTCAAGAAATCTTAACTTTCTTAAATGACTTGTATTCACCATAGCTTTCTCTTTCATTAGCAACATCCCCTTCAGTTTAAAGAACTTTTATCAAGAGCAACTTTTTTCATTACAACTATATCCCATATTAACTGCAAATTATGGCGAAATAGCATATCATACAGCAAAATTTTAATGTATTAAACTTCCAGTTATCCATAGCAAATTATCCGAAGTTAGGGGACAAAAAAGAACTCCGAAAGGAGCTTAAGTATCTTAGATTGGATATCTTGGATAATCCGATTTCCCTAACTTTGGATAATTTCGATAGCACGAAACCGCGACGATTAGAGAAAATCTATGGGGATTGAATTCTTAATCTCTTGGTAATTTTAAGGACTTTGATTTGAAACATTGTACGATATGTATTTGAAACCTTCAAATATGCTAATTTCGGACACAGCTTCCCCCTCCCCATAACAGGGCAATTTTTTAAACATATGCAGTTTGGACATTAGCAGGGGGAGATTTGCCTAGACTCATAAACCGTCTGGGGTTTTCTGATCCGCAGTTAGGGCATTTGGTTAAATCTTTTCCTATGAGTTTCTGGATAAGCTGGAGGGTTGAAGCTTCCTCTCTCAATAATAAAGGAGTATGGGTGAGTTGTTTACAAAGCTTGAGCTTAGTGGTTTTGTTACGATTGCCAAGCAAACCGTAATGTCTAATTTTCATGAAGCCACTCGGCAAGATATGAATAAGAAATCTGCGAATAAACTCTTCAGCAGAAAGAGTCATCACCTTTTGTTTACTGTTGTCCTTGTAGTCCCGCCATTTGAAGGAAACCGTATCTTTTTCAATGTTAATGATGCGTTTATTTGATATAGCCACCCGGTGAGTATAACGGCCCAGATATTCAACAACACAAGCTGCGTTTTTAAACGGCGGTTTGCAATAAACAACCCACTCTTTGTTATATAAAGTAGAAAGAAGTTTTTCGAATTCCTTATCGTCAGAAAGATAGGTTTGACTTCCGTGGAATTCAAGCTTATTTAGGTCATATAGCTGTTTAAGGTGATAAAGAAATTTGCCTCTGAACTTTCGGGATAGAACTTTAACTGGAATGAAGAATTTCTTTCTGCTGTTCACCCATTTTCCGATGGAGGATAATCCGCCGCCGGGGACAACACAGTGCATATGGGGATGGTGCATAAGGGCTTGTCCCCATGTATGCATAACCGATGTAAAACCAATCTTTGCACCGAGATACTTTTTGTCAGAAGCTAATTCGTTAAGAGTTTCAGCAACGACCTTAAATAAAAGGTTATATATTGTTTTTTGATTTTGATAGGTTATTGAATTGAGAGTATCTGGAATGGTAAATACCACATGGAAGTATCCTATGTTGAGCAAATTGTTTTTCTGGTTTTCAATCCAGCGTTCTTTGGCAAGAGCCTGGCATTTTGGGCAGTGTCTGTTGCGACAAGAGTTGTAAGAGATTCGCATATTCCCGCAATTGTCACACACTTCTTTATGCCCGCCTAATTGTGATGTTCTGCATTTTTGAATGGAAGACATTGCTTTATGTTGATCAAGAGTGAGCTTGTGATGGGTTCGATAGCCTTCGCCATATCTCTGGAAGATATCTTGTACCTCAGACATTGGTTTTGTCCAGCTCAGTCATCTGGTCAAGGGGACTTTTTACATTGAGTGATTCAATCTTTACTAAATGCAAGTAGAAGCAAGTTGCGGTGATATCTGTGTGTCCAAGCAGCTGCTTGATGCGAAAAATATCTGTTCCCGATTCCAGTAAATGAGTTGCAAAGCTATGCCGCATGCTGTGAACTGTCACGTTTTTATTGATCTTGGCTTTAGTTGCATACTTGTGAAATAAATTCTGTACAGCCTTGGTCGTAAGGTGTGTGCCAGTATTATTCCTGCTGTAAAAAAGCCATTCTTTAGGACGATAAGCTTTCCAGTAAGTTCTGAGTATATCCAGGTTTGCTTGTGAAAGGATAGCATATCGATCTTTGCTGCCTTTAGCATTGCGAATAAACAACTGCATTTTTTGGCTGTCGATATCAGAAACTTTAAGAGCAGTCACTTCGCTAAGGCGAAGCCCTGCACCATAGAGGGTCATAAGAATACACTTATCTCTCAAGTTATCGCAGGCATTAAACAGGGATTGGAGTTCTTCTTGGGTAAAAATTGCAGGGAGTTTACGATGTTTTCGGTGACGAGGGATTTTCCTAATGTCTAAATTAATATCCAATATATAGCTATACAAAAAACGTAGACCGCTGTTGTAGGTATTAACTGATCCGGAAGCAAGCTTTTTTTCGGCGGTGAGATAGTAGAGAAATTGTCTAATATGTTCTATGCCCAGTTCAGTTGCAGGCTTGTCAAAGTGATCCTGGAAGAGTTTAACTTTGGTATAGTATTCATCCTTGGTGTGTTTGCTAAATCCTTTAAGTTCAAATTCGAACTTCAGCTTGGCTAAAACCTCTTCTTTTGTCATAGTACGAACACATCTCCTTTAAAATAAAGTCTCTAATATTTTAAAGGAGATGTGCATTCTCTGTAATAGCTTACAGCGATATTCAATTAAAAAAGCAAAAGATATACTCCGGAAACCACCGCGCCAGCGGTTTAGTGCAATCCTACAAATGGTATTTTTAACCAATCTAGCATTATACACCACATTCACCCTGTATACACAAAACGCTGGTCAAGATAATTTTAACCCTGACCAGCCTTTCACCTTAAAATATCTCCCTCACTTCAATCCCCGTTTTAAACACAAACACCACTTCAACCATTGACTGCACCTTGACCTTCTCAACCAGCCTACGAAATATTTCCTCATCAAATTTGGTAACCTTAACCCCCTGTTCCCTGTTCATCACCCGCACAAAGGCCTGTTCTAACGCCCCCTCCTTGACAGTTTTTGCCACGCATTTATCAACTCCGTTCTGCTCTCTGTTAATGCAGCGCCACACATACTGCTTATTTTTCCCGGTACCCCAAGATGCTCTTCTAAACTTTGAACCGCAGTTTTGGCAGAAGAGCTTCCCTGAGAAGGCATATTCACTTGTAAAAGCACTTTTTCCCGTCTTAGAATAGCCACGCATATTTGATCGTCTTTCAAATTCAGCCTGTACCGCAGCGAATTCCTCCTTATTAATGATCGGTGGGTGGGAGTTCTCCACGTAATATTGCTGAACAATTCCTTTATTTTTCACCCGTTTCTTGTTCAAGAAATCGACGGTATGAGTCTTTTGAAGTAGAGCCTCACCCATATATTTTTCATTCTTTAATATTGACTTTACAGTGCTTGCCCACCATGTCGCCTTTCCAGCACCAGTAAGTATACCGTCATGTTCTAAGCCTTTAGCGATCTTCAAATCAGACCTACCTTCCATGAACTCTCTAAAGATCCTTTCTATTATTTCGGCCTCCTCCGGCACGATAACCAATTCACCGTTTTCGTCTTTCGTATAGCCAAGAAATCTATTATGATTGACGATGACCTTACCCTCCTGAAAACGGTAGGCAATTCCCATCCGAGTGATCTGCGATATGTTTGAACTCTCCTCTTGTGCCAAACTCCCGAGCAAAGTAATCAGGAACTCCCCCTTGGAATCAAGGGTGTTAACGTTCTCCTTTTCGAAAAAAATAGCGATTCCCTTTTCCTTTAACTGTCGTACATATTGTAAAGTGTCGAGTGTATTCCTTGCGAACCGACTGATGGATTTGGTGATCACCATGTCGATTTTACCAGCCATACAATCTTCGATCATTCGGTTGAATTCTACCCGTTTCTTGGTGTTAGTTCCGCTAATACCTTCGTCGGCAAAGATTCCACCGAAGGTCCACTCTGGATTCCGTATAATATAATCTGTGTAGTGTGAAACCTGCGCCTCATAACTCGATAATTGCTCTTCATTATCCGTTGACACGCGACAATACGCACAAACTCTAAGCTTGGCCGTAGCCTCAAGCCCTTTCAACTCTTGCCTTGGTTTTGCTGGAATCACTGTCACATTTGCCATATTCAAAAACCTCCCTAAAATAGATCACAGCCTCGTTTTAAGGTGTAATGTTCCTCAAAACGAAGGCCGTTTTTCAAATGAAACTCTAAAGTAGTGCGTTCCTTGACTACTATTTTTTCTATGATCGCGGTATATAAATCTTCGCTGAACTCCAAGAGTTTACCACCCTGCGAATCGATAATGGCCTCAAGTTCCAAGGTTCTGGCTATTCGACTATCTTGGTTTGCTGTTTCTGCCATCCAAGTGGTTCTTTCCGTTTGAAGCTGGGTCAACCTGACCACGAGTTTTTCGTGTTCAGCTTTTAAAACGTTTTCTTCTATAAAAAAGAGCGTTCGTTCTTGCTGGATCAGGATTTCAATTTCCTCATCCAACTTCACAATGCGCTCTTGGTCAAACTCCATAAACTTTTCACGTTCCAGCTTTGCCTTGTAATCTCCTAATAACCTGGTACGATAAGTATAAAGCCGATTAAACACCCTCACAAACAGGCCTTTTATAGTCTCTTCTTTGATTCTGCCGACATTACATGAAATTTTTCTTCCTATTATATAGCTACTACAAACCCAACAAACCGCCTCGGCAACATTCCCACAATTGTCTATATGCCGTTTATAGGTTTTGCCGCAATGACCACATTCGATGGTGTGGGTGAAGGCGTAACGGTTTAGATATTTCTCTCGATTTCCCTCAACGTTACCTTTGGACTTGGCCCGTTCCACCATTAACACCTGGGCCTTCTCAAAATCCTCCCGACTAATAATGGCGGGGTGGCTGTTTTTGACATAGTACATGGGAACTTCGCCTTTGTTTCGCTTCTTCTTAAAATCTTTAGTGATCGTCTTCTGTAGGAGAGCATCACCAACATACTTTTCGTTTTTAATGATATCTCTCACCGTTGACTCGGCCCATTTATCTTTGCCCGAGATGGTTTTAATACCGTCAAGTCCTTTGGCTATCAGCGAAATACCCAGGCCAGATAGGTAATCCTTGAATATTCGCCTGACAATGGCGGCTTGTTCTTCATTAATAATCAGGTCACCGTTTTTGTCCTTGTCATATCCCAAAAATCGCTTAGTATTGATCATGACCTTACCCTGTTTAAAGCGGCGTTGGTAGGCCCAGTGCATGTTTTGAGATATGGAGTTTAACTCTTCCTCGGCCACCGAACTTAGAATGGAGAGCATTAATTCGCTTTCGGCGGTTAGAGAGTTGATCGACTCTTTCTCAAACTGGACACCGATTCCAATGGTTTTTAGTTTCCGCACGGTTTCTAAACAATCGTGAGTATTACGGGCAAAGCGGCTAATGGACTTCGTGATTATGAGGTCAAATTTCTTATTCTCGGCATCCTTAACCATCCTCATAAAATCTGGTCGCTTTGCCCTACCCTTGCCGGATATGCCTTCGTCAACATATATTCCTGAAAATTCCCAAGTAGGATTGTTCTTGATATGGTTGCTATAGTGCTCCACCTGAGCGGACAGACTGTCATGCTGTTCTGCCTGGTTTGTGGATACCCGCACGTATGCGCAAACTCTGAGCCGTTTGAGTGTTGCAATTGGGGCTTCAATAGTACGTATCTTTTTCATTGTGACTCCTTTCCGTTCCGCTGGAACATATTACTATCAAAAAAATATCTTACCAAGTGTGAACATGATAGCTCTGTCCTGGCTGGATATCAAGTTAAAAATGCGACCCCGGTGTCACAAAAAACACCTACTTCCGTAGTAATCATATTGGTGATATCATCGGAAGTAATCAACCCAGCTTGAAGTGTCTGCAATCCATCTTTAGCTTTCTTGTAGGCACTTTCTAAAAGGGTTTCCCATTGGGAGTTCGTGAAATTAGGCCCTGCTTTGGAAACCATTTATTTACAGTTACAATCTTCCTACCCTTCGATTTGTCTCCTTTTGATTTTACCCTATTCCCTTTTTAGGGTGTCCGAAATGTCCAGATGTTGGGGTAATTACCACTCAGACCTCATTTTTCCCAGTCGATCTTTTCAATCTTTTGCGAAGTTTTAGCCCCTTTTAAAAGTTTTTCCAAAATTTTGGCCCTTTTTAACTCAAAAATTTGGCCGGAGTTCTCTGAGGGTATGCAACACGGCAGAGGGGAAGCCTTTTTAGAATCGAGGTGGGGGGGGGTGCATTTTGCCGACTACCGTCACCTCTGAAAGCTTACCCCAGCAAAATCAGCGAACGCCTCACAGGCCAACCTAATGCGACACTGGGCAATGCCCTCCTTAACGTTGGACAACAGAAAAGGAACCTCTAGCGAAGTCCCTCCGTTTATTGAGCATCTTATCTGAGCGCTTTGCGCTTCTCCCCTGCTGCCTGCTTTGCTTCGATCGTGCGGTAGGCCGCATCTCCATCCAGTTTGGATAGTAGGATCTTGCGCTCAGTTTTGAAAATTTCTCCTATGAATCCTAACTTGAGCAGCCACACTCGGAAAGCATATTTTTCGTTAATCACTTCCCGTTGATTCGTTGAACTAAACTTCTGTTTTCTCCCTTGCTCATTGATTAGCTGGCAAAGAGTCCGATAGGCAAGAACCTCTTCTATATTCAGGATGGCGTTGAAAAAGCTAAAACTGATGCTCTTGTCTATCAGGTCAAATTCCAGTTGACTATCTTCTTCAATTGCCCCAGCGTCGATAGCCTTATTTACGGCTTCAGCGAACTCCTCCAACGAGTCAATTGGCACTGCGTTGATGGCATTGACAAGGCCAGCAGGGATAATGCTCGCTTGCCAATCTAAGGCTTTTTGTATAAGTTTTTGCTTACTCCAGATGATATTAACAGTATTTCTGAGGCTGTTTCCGTCATGGTCGTTCAGGGGGAGAGTTACCGTTCCGTTGCCCTCTGGAATAACTCCAGCTGTTTTAAGTGCTTCTAATACAGTCCGAAGAATTTTATTGTCCTCTATCTCGGGTGAGGTTACGACGCCATTTCGGTCAACCCTCCAACCTGCTATCAGATAGGCAAATGTCGGCGGTCCTTGGTATTTTACCTCTTCGCCAAGAGCCTCAGCAATATTACTGGCGATTTGTTTGCGTTCGAAACCGATTACTTTGAATGAGTAAATGAAGCTTTCATTAGTCATAATTTGCACACTACCTTTCCTTGATTATCCTTTCGGTAGTGTACATGTTTGCTCTTAAGCACCTATAATGTCAAGTCATTTCTGTGTTTGTTCTAGACTTGGTTTGTCGTTTAACCCTAACCATAACCACTTTCCCACTATCAAATTCTATCGCCTTACCGGCCAACCTGACGCGATACAGGACGCTTACTGCTCTTCGTCTCCGTACAATCGTGCCAATTCTAGCTGTTTACGAAATAAAAATATTTCTCTTTCGAGGTCTATCTTTGCGGGATTATCTGACCAATTTTGACGATCTTTGTTTTTCAGGAGGATGATGCAGGCACCAACGTCGGGCACCTGGTATTTTGTGGATTTTTCAGTAAACCTAACTTCTTTTCCATTTATCTGCCTAATGGAAACCTTTGTTTCTTGGTAACTAAATCCGAGCGCACGTTTAACTAGAGAATTCTCAATTTCGGTGATTATTGCCTCTCGTCCCCTGCGGAGTGCTTCCAGAAGTTCAGGGTACTGCCGTTTATACTCGCCCAGTGTGGATCGACCAATTCCCAAATTGTGCGCTATCTGTTGTTCGGTCAGACCCGATTTACTCCATTCTTCGATGAGTACAAGTTTCGTTCTTACTTGGTGCCATTTGCTTTTTGCCACTAACCGGTACCTCCTTGTATTCTTCATTACTGCTGAGACTGAGTTCTACCAGTGAGATCTGGTAGAAACTCCAGTCTCTTAACTGAGCACTTTAGTTATACTAAATGCTTACTTCCATATTTCTCACATAATTGATCGAGGGCAGTTTTAAGTTCCGGTAGGGTTTTAATGTCTCTTACATATTCGACGGTTCTGGCGGAGTAATCTTTGCCACTCGTTATATCCCAAACTGCGATGAAATTACAAACATATCCTCTCCGGGGCCGTCTGATACCACTCACCTCAATATCGAAGCCATTTTTCATATCAAGATACACACACATCTCCCAGTCGATAGGTTTTGCTTCGTAAGGCTTGCCTAAATAATCCAAAGCTCTTTTCATCTTTGCGCTAAGTTTCATTTTTACATCATCCTTTCTAATTTCCCGAAACGATCGCCCCAGTCTTTCGGTAACTAAACAAGTTTTAGATAATCTGGCAACGGCTTCTTGAATGGCACGGTTGTAGCCTCAAAATCATTGTGGACATATTCACCATCTACTCTCTCAATATGAATCGGACCAGTAATTTCTTTATGCTTTTTATCTTCGTAGTAAAGGGGAATGCCATTTTCAGCAGAAAACATTTCTAAGGGTGTAGGTAGACCTTTTGCTCGGGCCAAATCGCTCAGGGCTCCAAATATCTCAAGTTGAAAGCGCTCGGTATCTCTGTTCCGATAGTCCCACAAGAAGTCATCAATTTGCTCACCGATGGGTACATCCATATTGAAGGTACTCATCATTTCCATGGTGGAGTAGTAATCCTTTATTTGATATCTCTCGCCGTCATACTCTTTAGTAATCGGGAATGCAGTCATAAACTGTCTTGGGGTCAAATAAGTCATTAGGCTTTTTATTAATTCTAATTTATCAAACCTATCTTTAGGTGTTTCTATCGTTTTTCGATTAGTTCTACCTCTTGAATCTGTGAAAGCTCGTACTCCTAAGAAGACTACTGCCATCAATTCTGTTCCTTGAGGGGATTCATCGGTTTCTATCATGACATCCCATTTACGTATAAAGGCTTTACGATAAAGTTCACTTCTCGGAGTTCCGTGGATTAGTTCAAACATGTCTTTTTGCTCCTTTTCTTTTAAATATTTTTGCGGGTATTGAGATACTGATTGCGGGTTTTGATTATTGAATACCCGCAGGCCAAAGCCGCTTGTCACAAGGAATTGCGGGTATTGCGTGGTTTGCGGGTATTGATTTGCTACTCTTAGGGGAGCTTATGAGCCTCTTTTAGTACTTCTTCTTTTTCACACACTCTTTTATTTAACCTCTAATAAAGAAAAAGAATACCCGCAATACCCGCAAACGGCTCAAACCCGCGCCATCTCTGTGTTTACGCTGCGGGTATTGATGCGGGTATTGATTTTTCAATACCCGCAAACCCCGCAAAGTATTAAAGAAGAAAATCTTCATTATCTTCCACGGGCACGATATCCGAGCATGACGACTCCAATGTATACAGTTTTTGCTTGCTATGTGGATCATAGCTTTCGCTCAAATCAATTCCAGCATCAATTAAATTACTTCTCAGTTGATTTAACCTTTTGGCCAGTCCCTTAGCACTCCGTGGCCAGCTCCATGCCTTCACGTCGATCCCAACCTCATAGGTAATCTGGTTTAAAACGACTAGCAAATTCCCCGCAGTTCCCTTCCATTCGCATTTGGAGTTCATTAAAGCCACGATTGCCGAAGCTACTGGGTTTCCTGCTAAGGCTTCATCATTCGCCGTTTGCCGATTAGCTTCAAAGGCTTGAAGAAACTTTTCACCTCCACCTTGATAAAGTGCTTCGCCAATGGCATATCCCCATTTAGCAAAATCCGCCATTCTAGGGAGCTTGTCCAATTGAACGCTGGGATAAATTTGCATAGCAGTCGCCAGAAGTTGAAACATTGCCCCTAGGATTCTTGGCCTTACTTCCTCGAATGAGTGCCAAAGCTCGGATTCGCTTTTACGCTGGACTTCAGGAATCCGCTCCAACTCAAATAGGATGGCCCTATCTAGCAGATCCGGCCTCGTCGCTGGTTCATTAATACCGTTAAGGGATATGCAACGACGGAAATTCAGAATGATTTCATCTGAATCTGTAAATAATTCTCTTTTTGAAATACCACCCCCTGTAGCTGCAACACACAGAATATCCGAAACTGTACCCGACAAACCATCCAAGTTATCAAAACTCGGCATCCAGTTTTTAGAGAGCAATATGGCCAGTTCAATTGTGTTTTTTGGCATTAGCTGAAGCTCCTGGATTGCCGGATCAATCAATTTGCGCCGGATTTTCATTACACTGGACTTCGACGCTCCTTTTTCGCCATGCAATATTGAGACAGCGTGGGGTATATTCGGAATTAGACAACTAATCAATTCAACAATGAAGAGTAGCTTCTGCCCCTCATCAGATAAATTAACAAAATCCAGTACCTTAAAGACTTCCGTTCCCTTGACCCGCTCCGGTATAACCTGAGCGGCCAAATTCGCGGCCCTACTAAATAGGGGTAGAGGCTTGTCCACAACCTCCCACGAACCTGGTACAATCCTGATGGCTTGCCAATCGTCGTTTGCTGTGTCATACCAGAAAGCTCCGTCCCGATCTGCTACACGTAAGGACAATTCAATTTTAGGCCCTTCAAATTTAGCCTTTGCTTCTAGAACACCTAATGACTGCCGCAAAGCATCAGGAGAAATTGCTTTTCCCGTGCCTTGATAGAATTGTCCTGAAAGCCATAATTTAACTGTTTTTGCTTTGGTCGGCCAAGTTTCTATATGTCCATTTACGGTAAATCTGATATAAGTAGCAGACGCTGAATCGTGGAAAAGTTCAATACCTGTAGCTTCTATTAATTCCAAAAGGATGTCGGCCTGACTTTTTTTGACGGGTTGAGCGGAAGCTTCTTCCCCTTGTCTTCCTGTGTAGCTCTCCTTAACGAATTCGATTGCTTTACAAATGGTCATAGTTTTATAATCGTCCCGATCCCATTTTTCCCGATAAAGCTGACTGGTACAGAATAAGCGGTCAATTTGGTCGAAATCCTTTGTGTAAAATGAAATTAAATTACAAAGGCTTTGATCTGCTTCACTCTGAGATTTAAAATGTTTCTCCCAATCCCCTTCGTAAAGGTCAGTAAATTTGGACCCGTTCTTGGCCGACCTTGCCTTGTTAATGATGTCCTCGTCTGATAATGAACCGTGTGGAACCGATTCATTGGTCGTTTGCCTTTTCTCGGTAGGGAAAATCCTCTCATAAACCCAATTCAAGCCCTCTTGGTTCTCCTGAATTGTCGAGGGAGTACCTTCAAGATGAGCACCCGTAAAGCAAAAATATCTCCCTTGGTCATACATTTCATAAGGTTTTCTTTTGTTACGCGGCCCAGGTTTAGTCCCTTTGACAATGTTGTGAATTCCCTCGCCACTCTGACTTATCTCGGTGTAACTTTGCAGAGTGTAAATAATTTCTTTAGCACCATCTGAAATTTTTCCAAATTCATCAATGCATCCATCAATATCCAAACCTACATAAGGATCATCTTGTGAAAAGACGTATCCTATTCCGCTATACCTTTTTGGCTGATTTTTAAGGGTTTCGCAAACCTTTTGAAATGAATTCCAGGTCCTATGCATGGTGCTTTTTGCCATTTTGCCATCGATTTGGTAAGGAACCTTTGTTTCTTTCCCTTTCCGAGTTTCTAACTTCCAGAGCACCCACTGAGGTCGCGTTTTTAGTTCTTCAGGTATTTTGATAATGTCTAGCACAGGCCGTTTACGTTTGTCTTCGAAATGTATTGCCAATTAATTTGCAGCTCCTTCAATGGGTCAAGTTTAAGCAATTAGCCCTAGTTGTTCGCTTACTGTAAATAAAAAGGGCCTAACGAATTAGATTTTCTCTAATCCGTTAGGCCCGCATGGAGCGAAATAGCTCGCCTGGAGCGCTTAATATGTTTTATTTCAGGTAAATAACAGGCTTATCGCTTTTAATAATTTCATGTAGTGGCTTCATCACATAAACCGGTCTTCCAGCTCGTTTGGATGCCACCTTATCTTCTTTTACTAGGAATTCTTCTCCGTTTATAATTTCAAGCTCAAATAATACTTTATTGTCAAATTTTATCTTCTTGCCCACATCCATCACCTCCCGGTCCATTCAGCATCATTGTCGTTTTCAATATCATTTCTTAATCTTAAGCGGGCAATTTCTGCTTGAATCGTTTGCTCCTTTTTGTATTCCTCAGATTCAAGCCATGTCTTACCTATCCGGTACTTTATGGCTATTCTTTTAGCTTTTTCGTCTAACGGTCTACCCTCCCTCTCGAATTCTGCTATTACAGGTAACATCGAACGTTCAAATTCTTCCATAAGTTGGCGCTTATACTCTATACAAAGGTTACCAAAAGAAACATCGCCATTTATTAGAGCCATTCCTGTACCCTCAGTTTCTAATTGAACATCATTTTTTGCATAAAACATTGCCAGTGCCATCTTTTTTTGATTAGATTCGGAAGTTCCAAACTTTGTCGCAAACTCAATAATTGTTTTGGAAATCAAAGGATCTTCATTGACCTTCTCTTCAATGAGAGAATTAATCAACCTATTGACGTTTTGCTCTCTCATTTCCGCCAATATCGTTGCTTGTTCAAAATTGTCTCCAGTGAATCTAACACTTCTGACTTGAGATTTAATCATTGTAACACCTTCGTTCCTATCTCAGCTTTCTAATTTTATTGTAACACTATGTAATACATATGGCGAATAGTATTTTATGGCATAAACGGAATAATTGTTCTCTTTGCCAGACCCCCCTGTCTGAAGGCAAAAAATCGGCTCAGCAGTTTTATACCACTGAGCCCCATATGCATTTTATGATTTATCAAGCAATTGGTATTTCTGCTGATCACTGTAAACGCTGTTCATAGTCTTTAAAGAGGTCTATTCTTCCATAAGCATAAACTGCTCCAAGATGTTTCTTCAGTTAACTTCTTCCCCGTTAATGTCCGTGAACCATACCCATGTCCTTACAGGACATCAGTTCATTGCCAATTTGTAAGGGGGGTCATTTTTGCTCCCCCTTAAGGTTATGAGGACAAGCTTGTCTCCGCTTTGTAGGCGGAGAGTTCCTTTTCCAGCCGCAAATTTAAGGTTCTCCTCAAATTGAGGATAAGCTTTCTTCAATTGTTGCAGTTCTTCGCCTTCAAGCTTGAAGAAGTGTTTATCGGGCATGCTCCTTATACCATATCACAGCCTTTGCGGGTGAGAAGATAGCATGGTCGCGCTTGATTTTAAATATCGGTCGATACGATCGACTGACTTTATGTCAAGGATATCCGCCTATCAATAAATCTTTTGTCCGGTTTTTGCTGACTTCATGGCTTGTAGAGTTCCTAAATGATATAACCCGAGTTTGGCGACATAATTTTCCATCACTAGGCATAGCAAGGGTTGCAGCGTCCCCAGAATGAATATTTGGGACTACTGTCTATTCTCTGCCGACTTACAGAACCTTATTTACAATATTTGGACTCAAAGGTAGTTGAATTCAGGAGTTTTCATTATATTATATTACATAATTTAGGAGATTAACCAAATTTGTTAAGTTCAAATCCTATTCTGTATCCGATAAGATGAAAACTACGCCTATTGTACCACAAACCAGCATGGTATAAGGCTTAACTGGTATTAAAGTCTTAATTATTTGGGACTACAACATTTAGAATAAGACCTGGAGCCCTTGCTATCACAGGGTTTGGAAATAAATGTCGCCAAACTCGGGATATAAGGTAGACTATTTTTGAAAGCTTTCAAGTTTCGCCCTTCTAAAGGATTGCTTTGTGAAACCTAATGGCTCGAACCCATTAGCCTTCAAATCAAGGATATCTATACCATCAACAAATCTGCCTCTACTCTCATTGATCCGTCTCTTAATTTTCCCCCCTGGGCTTTCAGACAGTAGGTTTATTAAATCTCTATCGGTTTGAACGATTGACTTTAAATCTACACCATTGATAAATCTATATTTCCTAATTCGTCTTTAAACCATCAAATAGGTGTCGATCAATCCGGCACCTATTGCCAAGTTGGTTGTCAGTCGAGTCTTTTTTAGCTCTTGCAACTATTTAATGGCGTTAGATCATCATTTCTTATATCAGGTCTTTCCTAATATCGAGCAATACACCTGTTTCAGTCCTGAGGTAAGTAAGCTTTACATCCTTTGAACCTAAATCAATTTGATGTTATTCGATGAATAACCGTTTACCCTCTTGATAATACAGTTAAAGTTGTTTACTATAAGCTGTGAGTCAGCCTCATTACATCGCAATTTGCGCTGTGGTTAGTAATCCTCTGATTTTTGAGTGGAAGTATTCACAAAGCATCTTGTTTCCCTCCGTTTGTAAGGATGGAGATTATTCTCCCCCCCTTGTAAGATAGATATAGGGTTGATGGTTCAAAACCAACCCTATATCTATCTTACAAGGAGGATATCTATTTAATTAATTCAATATCCATCTTGTAAGAACTTTTGCTCATACGACACTGATAAATTTTCACATTTTTATAACCCTTCAACCAATCAATAACCCACTCTCTATCAATCTGAGAAATCCTTTCCCCAATGATAACCCCAGTGATATCCGACTCAATTATCGGCTTATAGTATGAATTACCCGATGATATTATCCGCCATTCTTTCTCATATGACCAATCTATTGTTTTATTGAGAAATATATCGTTTGCTAGTTCAGACACTGCTCTTTGGTTTCTATGAATTACGGGAACTGTGCTGGAATAATTCATCCTTTTTATTGTACTGAAAATCGAATTTAAATTCATTGTAGAAAATTCAATACATATACCTTTATGATTGTCGGCATAATGTGCCCATAGCAATATATTAGAATTATCTTCCGATAATGAATAAACAGAAGATGAATCGATTACATCTCTTTGGTAAACATAATTTGCATATCTGGTCATCGGATTGTTTGGATCCTCAAGGATTAATTCAAATATTCCTTCAAACGGGTCATTTAACGATTTAATTTTACTCAAGACATCTTTTTCTCAAAAAGATGTCTTGAGTAAATTTGAACGAGTCTCCTGATAATGGTCGGAACTTATACACACTTGTAGGAAAATCCATAACAATATACCTCTTCTCTTCTGGCCATTCGTCTGAGGACTTAGCTAGTATAGATAAAAACAAATTGCTGAAAATTATATACTTTTGCTAAGAAATAAGATCAAAATGTCTTGGAGCGTTTGAGCCCGATGTTATAGCTTGATTAGGATTTCTGCCCGCACCACAAATTGTTACCTTGAGCACGTAGACTGAACGACCCTGCACTGAAGTACAGGGGTTCACGATTGCGACTGGAAGTCGCGATTACGGCTGAAGCCGTTTAAAAAGTGCGGACTGGAAGTCCTTATAAAGACTTAAGTCTTCTGAAAGACCTATTGCTGAAAGC
>JARLHV010000137.1 GCA_031292055.1 Desulfosporosinus sp. | reverse complement strand
TGTGGTTAATGCTTGCTGCGCTGTGACTACGCTTTGCTGCGCTTTAGCAACTGCCGACTGAGCCGTAGCATACGTCTGGGTGTTAAACGAATCTTTAAGGGTTTGAAGTTTAGCCTGAGCTGACGTTACAGCTGCCTGCTGAGTTGTAACCGCCAACTGGAGACTCGAATCATCGGTCTTGGCTAGCACTTGCCCAGCTTTCACGGAATCACCCGCCTTAACATTGAGTGCTACAATCTGTCCGGCTTGTTTGAACGTTAACGGAATCGAGTGCGGAAAGCTAACCGTTCCGGTCGCAGTAATCACCTTACTTACATCGCCCATTTTCGCTTTCGTCGTGATGTTTGTGGCCACGACAGGTTTCGCCTTAAAATGGTTATAACCCCAATAACCACCTCCCAAGACCAGAATGCCTAGAACCCCAAAAGTCACCCATTTTTTAGTCATGCTCTTTCTCCTTTGCTTTTTGCTGCATTTCGTACTTTCTGCAGAAGAACTAGTTGAATTATTATTAATTTGCGTTCAAGCTAAAATCAATCCTTAGATTATACTCAGAATACAACATCCAGCTGAATTACGTCTGAATGAATGCTGAGAACCAGCTGAAATTGCACTTAATAATGGTTTATAACATCATTGCCTGTGGAATTTAGTGATAACCCGAATAAAAGTAAAATGTCAGTCAAGCGGCACTTACCCTGACTGACATTTTACTTTTTACACTTTACTCTTCTCTTTTTATCACCTTCATATCTCCAACATTTCAACCTTCAATTGGAAGTAGCCTCGCGTGCTTGCTTTAAGCTTATTTCTTCGCTAATCGTTCAATGACTTCCTGCGTAGTAAAACCCCGCGACAATCGAAACGTCCCAGATCTGAGCTGACTTTCTACCGCCATTTGATGGACAGCTACTAAGAAGGACTCTGTATTCTTTATAAAGCCTTGAGCGAGCAACAAGTCCGCGATCTGTCCCAGACTAGCTCCGTTTGGTATGATAAAGTCCTGCTCTATTTGGGTGGAGCTTTGGGTTATCGGGAGTTGAGTTGATACTATGGGCTGAGCTGATACTGAGGACAATGTCGTAGCTTGCTGCTTAAAGGGTGAGACAAACGATAGTTTTAATGATGTTCCAGCTTGTCCCTGCTGTGGAGAAATGACCAGTGTCAACATGGCACTCAAAATAAGCCCTGAACCCAAACCGAGCCAATAAGAACGCGTAATTCTCATTGAGTTTCTCCTTTTGACTGTGTCCGCAAAACCATCCTTACTGCATCTTGACTTAGTAATAAGCGCTGGGAAATTTCAGGTATACGTTGCCCGTGGGCGGCAAGTTCTAATACTTCTTGGTATTTCGCTGAGATATTGGGTTGCAGTTCTACCTCAGCATTGCCTTCTCTGAATTCTTCGGCATTTAACACATAGGATTTACTTTTCTCCTTATCATCCGTTTCCCCAAATTCAAATCCCCTAAATTGACTCTGTTGAGTTCTTTGTACTTTATCTTCCAAAACGTAAAGCTGATCTTGAATCCGAGTAATTTCTCGTTTCAAATATGCAAGCCCCTTTATAGCTGTTCTAGACTCTTTACTGGGCGAACTCTGCCAGAGAAGACCCAATAATAGAAAAATAATTCCTAGAAGAAATAAAATTATTGGTAAAATCCCCATAAATATTCCTCCTTTTCTTCTAGAAAACCACGTACATACTATTTACTCCATTTTCTTTTTTCACATACAAAAGTATTCGCTAAAGAAAATAGTTATCCTGCCAAGGTAATATTTTCGATCTAAATCTTCTTTATTTTTAGCTCTTGAGCCCCTCTGTTTGTTTACTGAAAAAGATACTTACACCCTGATAAATTGCCAGAGCTAGCTTTTCTTGATAGTCTGGCGTTCTAAGTAACTGTTCTTCTCCAAGGTTTGAAAGGAAGCCCAGTTCCACGGTTACTGCTGCTTGATGAGCCTTTTTTAAAACATATATATCCTGATTTCCTTTAGCCACTCTTTTTCCATTGGTCATACTATTCAGCTCCTGCTGAATCGCTTGAGCCAATAACTTTCCTTCCAGCGAATCTGAATGATAAAATGTCTGCGCACCTGTCAGTTTTGCGTCAGGGAAGCTATTAGCATGAATGCTTATATAGACTTCAGCTTGAGCATCCATAGCCAGCTGAATACGTTGTGCCAAATCCTCACGTTTCCGTTTTAAAAGTCCTTGTGACGTCCCTAAGTCGCTGTCGTCCTCTCGTACCATAATTGTTTTCGCCCCACTTTGTTGAATTAAGGTCTGCAGGCGTTTGGATACAGCCAAGGTCACCTCTTTTTCCAATACCTTACCTTTACCCACAGCACCTGGATCGACACCCCCGTGACCGGCATCGATTACGACCACCCTATTTCCCAAGGTCCAACTCCAGATTCTTTTATCCTGTTTACAAAATTCCCATCCCAGGGCTAACGTCATAATAAGCGCAAAGGCAATTCCCAGCATGACTACCTTACGTCGTTTTATACTTACAACCCAAATTGGTTTCATTCCCATCCGCCTCCCCCCAGTCTATTCCGTCTTACCTTATGGGAGAGACATTCAGAATATGCATTTAGCTTGTCAGAAACGACACAAGAAATACTTAACTCAAGTTTTGTCCGCAGGTTACACAAGCTGGGGACAGTTCTAAAGACAAAACCTGTGTACAGTTTTTAGAGATTTGTTCCTTCTTCAAGAATTATTAACTGGATAACGGGTATAATCACTTTGATTACAAATCAAGGTCGTGATATCTGCCTTAAAGCAAAACCAAGACCTTGTAATTATTCCCTAAATTCAATCAAATAAATACATAGGAGGAACCTCAAAATGATGATAATTAACCTTAAAGATCGATTTGCAAGAACTTTTCTTGCTGGAACTATTGCTTCTATAATTCTATATGCTCTAAATCTATTTTCTTATTATATACTCCACTTTAGTAACCGTCGTTTTATAAACTATTCAGCTTTAATGATTTTCGGAAGAGAATTTAATAGCCTGACAGAGATAATAATTAGTTCCATTGCTCAAATCGGTTTTTCTAGCGGTTTAATCATCATACTTAGTCATCTTATTTTTAAGGAGAAAGCGGAAAATTATATTTTGAAAGGATTGTTTATTGGTTTCGGAAGCTGGTTTGGAATTATGTCAATCTGTTATATCATTGGAATCCATAAAATATTAGTTATAACTAAAGCTTCGGCTACTTCCTTTATGACCACTTCTCTTATTTGGGGCATTATCGATGCTTGGTTATTGCATATACTGGATGAACGGTATGTCTAACGTCTAATTAAAAAAAGTAAAATCCGGGCTTGTTACGATTCGAAATTTATATATTACTCCTTGGAATTCATAGAATTCTCACAGAGCTTTAATAAAGAAAATCCCCAAACCACATGGGTTTGGGGATTTTTGCGTTCTTCTGACAATTAACGTTTCGAGAATTGACACCCCTGTTAATCAGCCGTTTGTGGCACTTTTGCCTATTACGTGTGTACTTCAAAAAATATCTAAGAGCGATTCAGGGAGCTTAAGGATATATATTATACCCAATCTTAGAAGGATTATTCTTCCACTATGTGGAATATTATTATCGGGTGATGAATATATGGGGGTGAAAAATCGGCTCCGAAAGATTCGGCATGAGATGATGATTGATCACGCGAAAGAAATGGCATCAATCCTTGGAATTAGCGAACAGGCTTACAGTCGCTTGGAAAATCAGCGGAATCAACCTACCCTTGAAAAGGCTCTTATCTATGCTCAAAAACTAAATCGAACAGTAGACGAAATATTTTACCTTGCCTCGGATGAATAGCATCCGGGGTTTTTGTTTACCCATTAATTACCTGTGTAACTATTTTGCATGGATAAGCAAGTATCTCATGCAAGATGCATAGTTTCTATCATCGGCACCACAAACACGACAAGGAGGTGGCACGATAAATACTTATTATATGAAGCAATCTTTATAACAAGGAGGTGACACACTTGGAAATCAAGGCTCGACTACGGAAATGGGAAGATAAGGATTTAGAACGATGTATCCTGTCCCTTAAACTCAAACAGGGGCAAATGTCTATCCTTGTTAGGGAGTCTGTCCGGAAGGTTCTTGTAGAGCGTGGAGTTATGGAAACGGTGGATGATATGAAAGTATTCGAGAGGAGAGATATAGATTGAAGCAACAAAGTGCCATTGAAGAAGTCCGGGACAATATCAAGTCTCTCTGGTTACACCGCAAAGGGAACGAAGCTAGGGCATCCGTTCAGGATGTTATCGACGCGAAATACAAGGAAGGGGCTAGGCCGCTCATTATCGCTTCATCTAAGAAAGAGGATACATGGACATTTGCTATCTATCTTCCACCTGGAACTGGATTCCTTGAGTTTCAAAAGCTAACCGTATTATTTCAAGATGCAACCGGGGGATCAGTTCATATCGAGAAACATGGAACGGTAGTAACTATGGAAGTTATGACCGAAGAGCTTAAAAAGAGTTATCCTTATTCGTTGTTTGATGCTTCAGAATATACCAAGATGGCGTTGCCTATCCCTATTGGCGTGAGCGCCAAGGGTCTAATCGTTCGTGACATTGTGGAATATCCTCACCTCTTAACAGCAGGGGAAACGAATTACGGTAAATCGAATCAACTTCATGTAATTGCGAATTCAATTTTGCTCCATAGACCGGATACCTACCTAATCATCATTGATCCAAAATCTACTGAGTTTGATTATCTAAACGAAATGGCACTTGTTGTTGATGAAATGAATAAAGTTAAAAGTTTGTTTAGGGAATTAACTGAACGACCCTGCACTGAAGTACAGGGGTTCACGATTGCGACTGGAAGTCGCGATTACGGCTGAAGCCGTTTAAAAAGTGCGGACTGGAAGTCCTTATAAAGACTTAAGTCTTCTGAAAGACCTATTGCTGAAAGC
>JARLHV010000136.1 GCA_031292055.1 Desulfosporosinus sp. | reverse complement strand
TTGCTTTCAGCAATAGGTCTTTCAGAAGACTTAAGTCTTTATAAGGACTTCCAGTCCGCACTTTTTAAACGGCTTCAGCCGTAATCGCGACTTCCAGTCGCAATCGTGAACCCCTGTACTTCAGTGCAGGGTCGTTCAGTGCTTTTACTGGGACTCGGTACTTTTTCACCATCTGGTGACGATTTTATAAAATCGTCTCGCTCTACGATGGTCATGAGTGCGTCTTTTATGAGCGGATCGGATTTTCCTAAGGTATCTATTATCGTTTTTCTGCCGACAGGAGAAGCCAGATTATGTGTGATATCAACAAACAACCGTCCCCCAGCTTTACGCATGGGTGCATTAGTCGTTAACAGGAAAAAAGACAATCCCAATGGTTTCATGGGATCGGTCATCATTTGGTTATGACCGACAGATACGTAAACGTGATTTTCTTGGGTCTCTGCTTCAGGGATGGGGTATAAAGTAGTGATTGGCCGACTCTGGACAATGAAAAAAGAAAGGGGACACACCTTCTTTGAAAGACTTATCTCTGTGGTCGGAGGAATGTCCCCAATTAATGTATCATCAACCAAACACCATTCGATATCTTGTGGACAACCAAAATGAGCTTCGATCTGTCTTCCTAGGCGTGCTAGCTGTAAAATTTGTTGGTCAGTAAGTGTTTGAGTCGTTTGCTGATCAGGATTGATCTGCTGTATCTCTGTTCCGCCTTCTTTTAGTCCATAGATAGCCAATTTTTTGGTTGCTATCATCTTATCAACGATTTCCTCTTCCCGTACTTTATAACAATCGGCAGATACCAAGCCTGAGACCAGTGCTTCTCCAAGTCCAAAACTGGCATCGATTGCTAGCAGCTTTCGGTTAGACGTAAGCGGATCAGCGGTAAATAAAATCCCTGAAGCCTGTGAGAAAACCATCCTTTGAACGATAACGGATAAATAAACTTGGCTGTGGTCAAATCTGTTTTGCATTCGGTAGACTACCGCACGATCCGTAAATAGGGAAGCCCAACATTTGCTGATATGCTTTAGGATTGCCTCCTTTCCGATAATGTTCAAATACGTATCCTGCTGGCCTGCAAAGGAGGCCGTCGGTAAATCCTCTGCAGTTGCGCTGGATCGTACTGCATAGGCATTTTTTTCATCAAACCTGGAGAGGTGGTGGGTGATCTCTTCATTAATGTCTTGAGGGATGGCTATCCCTTCGATGACCCTGCGAATCTCCCCGCTAAGTTCACCGATTTTATCCCGGTCGTCCACCTTTAGAAGCGATAACTGATCAAGTAATTCATTAAGCAACGACGTTTCCCCAAGGATTCTTTTAAAGGCTTCAGTAGAAATACAAAAGCCATCCGGTACGCGTATTCCTTCAATCTTGGAAAGTTCCCCCAAGTTCGCGCCTTTACCCCCAACAACCATGAGTTTTGTTTTGTCAATATCCTGAAAACCAAGCATAAAGGAACTCATATGTTTCCCTCCTTAATAATACCCCTCCAACAAATCGCATTAACATGCTACTGCATTATAGCAGGAGCAAATGGGAACAAATAGTCTATTTTTACAATTTTTTATATGTTATAATTAAAGCAAGAAGAATTCAATTTTCAAAGAAGTAAACCTTAAAGATACTATCCTGATGTCAAGGTACATCCTTTTATAAGCAAATGAAAACAGTTATTTAGCGAGCTAAAATAGTTCAAACAATGTAAGGAAGGGTAGAAAACCCTTCCTTTTGTTATATCACTTTACTTTTTCACCTGATTCATATTTTTTCTGTAAATGTTACCAATGGATTTTTCCCCTCCCAAAGCAGAGCAAAATACTTTATTCTGTCAAAACGCAAAAATCCGCCCCTGAAATTACCAGCATATTAAAACGTTTAGATGAGCATTCTATGATCATAAGGGTACGTAATGGTTGAGCTAAGATTTATATATGCTCTTTGCTGGGTGTATATGGGTCGGCCAAAGATTATCTTCAGGTGTTAAATCGCTTGTCTATAGTCGGAGGGAAGATCTTTTAGTGGTGGGGAAAAGCTTTAATGCAGTCTATTTTCGATTGTTTTGAGGTTCCAACTTATCGTAACGGGTCGAGCTAAGATTTTACCGGGTGTTGAATTGTTCTTACTCAACCATATGTCAGTAGATATATGCATGTGTAAGAATTCCGGTTATATGCTGCCGAAAGGTTGTCTATAGTTGGGTAGATATCTTGTAAGGTCGAACGAATCATCAGTATGGGTGGTAACCTGCTTGATTATGGTCGAAAGATCTTAGTTAGGTGATCAACGATCTCTATTGGTGTTAGGTAGATCATTACGTGCTCTTATATAAAACCCTCAAAAGCCGCTAAAGCTAGTGGATTTTGAGGGTTTTATCTTTCGTTTCCAAACTATACGGTTGAAATGCCGATCAGCTACTTTCAAGACTGACCGGTATTTTTTCGTGATAGTTAACAATTAGTTGTTAATTACTTGTCCCCGCCCTCCCGACGTCACATGCCCAGTGTTCCTGACGCTCTTCTTAGTCACGTAATTGACCGTCTAAGGCACCACATAATTTGTACAGGCATACAATAAACCGAGAGGATGGTGCTTGGAATTGGAGCATAAAGGATTAACAGGTAAAGTTATATGGCCTTTTGATCCAGGATATGAACAAGCTAGACAAGAGTACAACAGGGCTATCGATGCCTATCCGATAGCAATTGTATATTGTTACAATAACCAGGATGTAGCCAATGCTATTCGTTGGTCAGAAAAACATCAAGTAAGAGTGCGTATACGTTCTGGGGGACACAACTACGATGGCTATTCAACCGGAACGGGGAAATTGGTAATTGACACGACATTAACGAATCAAATAGAAGTAGATACCATCAACGACGTAGTAAAAGTGCAAGCAGGTACAAGGTTGAGAAAATTATATGAAGTACTGTATGAACACGGCTATGCATTTCCGGGAGGAACTTGCCCAACAGTTGCCATTTCCGGTTTGGTTCTAGGCGGAGGGATAGGTTTATCTACCCGCTACTTGGGACTTACACTTGACAGCTTGCTTGAAGCGGAAATGGTGGATGCCAAAGGTAAAATATTAGTAGCTAATCAACGCTGCCATCCAGATTTGTTTTGGGCTTTGCGCGGAGCAGGGGGAGGAAATTACGGGGTTGTCACTTCCTTCACCTTCCAATTAAAAAAGAAGGTAGATAACATAACACTCATTCAACTGCAGTGGAACAACAATAGACCGGCTAGGCTCAAATTTTTAAGTGTATGGCAAGAATGGTTGGAAGATTTAGATCGAAGGATGGGCGCCTTCGGCAGAGTATATAAACAAGGGGCTTTGCTTTTGGGCTTCTTTTATGGTAAACCCGCTGAAGCCAGAAAAATATTGGAGCCTATTCTAAGTATACCGGGGATTACTTCTGAAGATATCGAGTATGTTGATTTCATTGAAGCTGTTAACACAATAGCAGATATATATCCGAAAAGTGAAAAATTTACGGACACAGGAAGATTTGTGTATAAGCACCTTTCCAAAAATGAACTGAGTAATATCATAGAAATATTAGATCATGCTCCTAGCGATTACAATTCCTTAATTAAAGTTTATTCATTAGGCGGAGCGGTAAGTGATGTTCCGAAAAGCGAAACTGCTTTTTACTATAGGAAGGCAAACTATATATTAGACATTTCGTCAAGCTGGGAAGAAAATCATGAAGCGGCGATTAACAAGGCATGGGTAGCGGAGGGCTTCAAATATATAAAGCAGCTTACTTTTGGTTCCTATGTAAACTTTCCGTACAGTAAACTAAAAGATTACGAGATGGCCTATTTTGGTCAGTATGTGAAAGTTTTGCAAAACATCAAGAGTAAGTATGATCCTTGTAATATATTCAGCTTCCCTCAAAGTATAAAACCACTATGACCCCATTTGCTGGAGAGGCAATCACTGGGCCTGCGTTTACTAAATCTCGTTATCACTATGTTAATGAACAGGAACCGACCACTTTATGGTATCATGACCATGCTTTAGGTATTACCCGTTTGAATGTCCTGATGGGGCTTGCCGGTTTTTATATAATACGCGATCCCCACAACCATCTGGAAAGGGAGAGCTCCCAACTAACTCAAGGCAATTAGATTCCCATTGTCATCCAGGACCGTTTTTTGAATGATGAAGGCTCCTTGGCGTTTCCTAATACTGGGATAAACCCAGATATTCATCTTTATTGGGTACCAAAGTTTTTCGGCGATAGCATTATGGTCAATGGCAAGGTTTGGCCCAATTTAGATGAGATTTACAATTTTTCGCGGCATTCTCCATAACTTTTTCAAAGAGTTTTTCAAAAACGTCGCGTTCTATTTTACTCAGATTTTCCGTCATTCTACAATGCCACTCATCTATTGTTTCCAATATTTTAGGATAGACAGAAATAGCCTTATCCGTGGGAAAAACATTAAATTCGCGCCTGTCATTTGCATTGATAACTTTATTAAGGAATCCGTTGTTTTCAAGTTGGAACAATACCCTTGCCACTGTACCCTTGTCTATCATTAACCGTTGCGATAACTCATCCTGTGTTTGACCGACGTTTTCACAGATACAGACGATATACATATACTGTCCGCTGCTAACTTCCATTTCTTTAAGTTGTTCTGTATAAAACATTTGTGTACGACGATAAGTTACCCCAATATACTTTGATAAATCCTTCATGTAAATCATCCTCATTTAGTTTCGTATACAACTATAATTTTATGATAAGCATACTATAATGTCAATAATCATTGACTATTTCCTTTATAAGCGCTATATTATTAGTTGCTAACACAACTAATAATATAGCGCTTATAATATTTTTTTAGGAGGTCATCAGAATTGGGGAGCTTTAAAATAGTTAAAAGATATTTTGTTTTAATAGTTGGTTTGTTTATTATGGGATTAGGAGTAAGTATAATCACAAAATCGAATTTAGGGACTTCACCGATTTCGGGCATTCCATATGTACTTAGTTTAAAATTTCCTCTTATTACATTTGGAGAATTCACTTTTGTGATAAACCTTTTACTTGTGCTTGCTCAGATCATAATATTGAGAAAGAATTTTCCTAAAGAGCAATTCCTTCAGGTGCTGGTAAGTGCATTTTTTGGTTTTTTTATTGATTTTGGAATGTTTATTTGCACCTTTGTAAATCCAACCGTTTATGCAGTAAAAATAGTCGTTGTATTACTAGGTTGTATCGTTCTTGCATTGGGAATATATTTGGAAGTTAGAGCTAATGTGATTGTAAATCCTGGGGAAGGCTTGGTTAAAACAATTGCCAATAAAACAGGCAGAAGATTTGGAACCGTAAAAATTGCTTTTGATTGTACCCTCGTGATCATTGCAATTATTATTTCACTTTTTGCTTTTGGAACCCTAAAAGGCCTACGGGAAGGAACAATCATCTCTGCTATACTCGTAGGAAGTATAATTAAAATAATCGATATGATTGTTAAGCATTTCCAGCTTGAAGAGAAGATAAGAAAAGTAGTTTATAAAGAAAAGCAGAACGAAAAATTTAACATAGATGATAACTATGTAGTTACAATCAGCCATCAGTTGGGATGTGGTGGAGCCTATATCGGTAAAAAACTGTCAGAAATACTTTTCGTCCCTTTTGTAGACCGTCAAATATTGAAGGAGGTGGCCGATTTCCTCAATATTCCGGAGGAAAATATTAAAGACCGTGAAGAAAGGATAACCTCTTTCTGGCAGTCATTTAAACGCCTAGAGGCATTTGACGATCCAATAGTGGAAATTAATTCGGAATATTTTCCGACTGACAAAGAATTATTCAAACTCGAATCGGAGTTTATTGAACAGATCGCAGAGAAAAGCTCCGCCATTTTTCTTGGTCGCGGCGGGCATTATATCCTGCGTAACCATCAACGGCATTTCAGCATTTTTCTCCATGCGGATATGAAAGATCGTATCCAAAGAGTTTCTGAATTATACAATGTATCAGAAAACGAATCCAAGAAGATTATTGAAAAGAACGACAGGGAACGAAACACATATTTTAAATCACTCACCCAGCTCGAATACCTGAATCTAATGACCTACGATATTTGTGTCAATACTTCAAGCACAGGGCTCGACAATGCCGTTAAGATCATTCGAAATTGTTTGGAGTTCAAATTGGGTCGGTAAGACACTAACTATCCGTAAAATTAAAGGAGAGATGATATCAATGAAAATCGTAGGAATTGAAGAACATTTCCTTACCAAAAGTGTTAGAAACGCCTGGTCTACTTTAACTGTCGCGAATCAGGATAGTGGTCAAGATCTGCACATGGAAGAAGTGGAGAAGCGGTTGGATGACCTGAGTGATGGTCGTATACGGCTCATGGATGAGAGCGGAGTCGACGTGCAGTGCAGGTTCTATCACTCACTTCACCTGGCTTGCACAACCTTGATAGTGTCGAAAGTGTTGACCTAGCCAGGCGAACCAACGATCTGGTGTCCGCGACGGTGGCACTTCGACCTGATCGTTTTGAAGGGTTTGCTACGCCTACCCCTTCTCCCAGCGAGGCTGCCCGGGAACTTGACCGAAGCATCCGCGATCTTGGACTAAAAGGAGCCATGCTTTGCGGCCGGACGCGGGAAAAGAACCTTGATCATAGTGATTTTCTACCAATTTTTGAGACGGCAGAAAGTTTGCGCGTCCCGCTGTTCATCCATCCTCAAATCCCGCAACGTGCTGTACAAGATGTTTACTATTCTGGTTTTGGCAGTCAAGTGGACCTTGCCTTTGCCACCTTTGGTCTCGGATGGCACTACGAGAGCGGGATTCAATTTCTACGGTTGATTCTGGCTGGTATATTTGACCGATTCCCAGAGCTACAGGTCATTCTCGGTCACTGGGGTGAAGTCATACTATTCTACAGGAGAGGCTGTTTAGAAATTTACGAGTTTACCAAGACATTGCCCCGGAGGACAATCGGTAATAATTCCAGGACTCAATAGTTTGACTGTGGTAGAGGCTGAAGTTCAGAACAACTAGGGCATCATCTTTTACGACAAGAACGATGGTAACGTAATTTGCTGCTGTCATTATCATCTTCCAATGATTGACTGGTTGAATGTTACCTCGATGTCTGTTATTCTTGCGAGGAGTAAAGAATCTTCAATACAAGCGTTTGCCTTTAAAAGCATAAATTATGAAATGAAATGAGAGTATGGATTTGGAACGATTCTTGGTAGAAGCTTTTAGATTTAGTATCTTAGAATTGATAAATCTTGTAGGGCCGTTGATTGTCATCGGATTAATTTTAGGCTTGATGGAGCGAAAAGCCAATAGTAACCTCTTTGCTACGTTCGGTTATAAAGGGATTTTGGCTACCGCTTGGATAGGGACTCCGGTTCACGAAATGGGTCACGCATTAATGTGTTTAATTTTTGGTCATAAAATTATAAACATGCGATTGTTAATGATCGATCGTGCAGACGGTACTTTGGGATATGTTACTCATTCGTATAATAGAAGGAGTGTCTATCAAACCTTGGGCAATTTTTTCATTGGCATAGCTCCTATTATCAGTGGCATAGGTGCCCTGTTTCTGTCCCTATATTATTTGTTACCTAACTCTTTCAAATCCTTCGAAGTTTATTTGCATATGCAAGAAAATGTGATGACTAAAGCTGTTTATCTAACCTATCTCAAAGGTTTTGTTAGTGCCAGTTTCGTTTTAGCCCAAAACATTTTTACCTTGAGTAATTTATTCAACCTTCATTTCTGGATTTTTCTATTGATTGCCATTGGTATTTCTTCGCACATGGCGTTGAGTGGTGCAGATATCAAAGGAGGAGCTCACGGACTCGTTTCGCTTTACCTAGTTATATTTAGCCTGACGATGATAGCTAACTTCATGCACGTCAATGCTTACAATTATATCTCACAAGTGACTCAGTATAATGCTTATCTACTCGCTTTTTCAGCTCTGGCCTTGATTTTTTCTTCATTTACCTTGGGATTAAGTTTTATTGTTTATCAAATCAAAATCACTAAGTCATAAGCTTATCCACATAAATAATAACCGAAATAGCTTCCATTTTGTTTATATATTCACTAGCATTAACTACACTCCTCACTGACATCAGCTTTTGCCTTAATTAAGGTCTAATTTTCTAACACCAAGAGCATGGTGATCCCAAAGTAAATCTTTAACCATTTCTGTTTGATTTTCTTTACAATTAATAACTAATACAACTTCTGTTGCCTTTATTTTATGATGCCTATTTTCATACTTCTTAGTGGTTATCAACTTTATAATTAGACCTAAACTGAACCCAACAATTATACCGATTATTCCCCATAGAATCGGCCCCCATGTTAGTAAAAAGCCGTAAATGCTTCCTGCGATACAAAAAAAAGTTGCGAGAATAATAGGTAAATCTAACATACTTATACCATCCGAGGAATGCATAGTATCAAATAGCTTTCTATCTTCTGCTTTTTTATCCATTGATACGCTAAGAATGTTTTCTTTGGCAATCCCTTTCATTTGAATTGCAGTAATTGCCATTTCTAGATAATCTGAATGGTCAAATGTTGAAAAAACATACATACCTTCACCGCTTTCATCTTTTGTCTTAAACGGCATTTCGAAGTCTTTATTTTCATAATGCTTTTTCAGAAATTTTGATTGTTCCCAATCGAATAAGCCATTAAGCAATACAGTTTTACTATAAGCATCATAGATTGAATAGAAATATACACTAGGAACATTTAAAAACCATTGTGGATCAATAATGGCTTTAGCAGAGTTAAACTGTCCCAGAAAAGTGTAATAAAATGCAGGTAGTAGGTTAGACAGTGTGGCGATCACAATAAACCAAATTATAATAAATATAGCCGTAGGGAGCCGATTGATTAGCGCTTGTCCTAGTCCTGGCATCAATGCTGACCATATGGCCGAATGCCATGGTATTCTTTTTTCTAAAAAATTAATCTCGAATAGTCCTATGTTAAACATTTTAACTTCGGCATCTTCTCTAGCACCTAGCATATATTGATGATTGAGTGAAATTGTACTTTGATAGCTATCCCAAATGGCGTAAAAATAAGTTGGAATATAAAATAGTACCCATTTTATATCGAGAATGTCTTTAGTCAGTTGGAATCTACCTGTAAAGGAATATAGAATTGCTAGGTTAATATGGGCATGGAAATTCACAAATATTTCCCAAAAGAATAAGAGATATCCTTTCAAATAGTTACATAACATTATGTGTCCTAATCCAGGAAAAGCAAGTGACCACCAAGCGATTGCATATGGATTCTTTTGTTGAAGTTGTGTCGTCCCGTATGGGCTGATATAAGCTATATAACGACGAACATTAGAATTAGCTTCTGGACGGTCCATACTTACCTCCGATAATTTTTTTTAGTATGCCCCAGATTTGCAAGATAAACATTGTAATTTATAAGGACGAATGCCATTTACCGCTTTACGTTTATACATAATGCCTGTATATTCATTCAACGTTTGTGGTACAAAAAGGCGCCGGGTTGTTATTCCCGACGCTTTTGGTTTCTTAGGCGACGAGCGCAACCTTGCAATCGCCACATTCAATATTCAATTCCTTCGTTGCCCTTATGATGGGGGTTGTGTAGTAACGGGACAGAAATTCCGGTTACTACACCTAATTTTTGCCAAATAGTTTTCTATTCATTGGCTGCAACGGCCTCAACTTACCATCCAATATTTCTTCGGGTAAATCAAATGAATAATGCCCTACAATATTTATATGATCATAACCAAGAGGAGAAAGGCGTTTTAACTTATTTACAAAAAAATCCCCTCACCAAGATGGAGAGAGGATTCGGAGAAAAATACTTTATTTTAACCGCAACGAAATGCGGGTAATCATCCATTGACTTTGCTATATATTTTCCGGGCAACTGTCTAATGTATTCACACTAATCTAGATTTATACTTGCCCATCCCTATAACAGCGGATAACCTCCCCACGTTTGGATTTTCACTTGATTACGAAACCGCCAACACTCCCAGGAAAACAGCCATTACAAACGAATCCGTTATCAGCGGAACCATGCCGTCCCAGTAACTTGACATTCCGTCCAAGCGGTAATAAAGCACATAACAAATCAAACCGACAACGGTGGCAATTCCCACAAGAGCCCCAAGTGACGCTGCACGTCCCGCTCCAAAGCGCCCTGTGCCGTACAGCACAGCGACTGCTGACAACTCTAATACCGCCCAAATATGTATTATTATCAGTTCCGATGTCACAATTCGGTGAAATGCGATGTTCGTCACCAAAAGCAGTACGACAAACAAAACTGCGCCGCCAATCAGAATAAACCTCACCGGCAGACTTTTTGAAATAAGTGAAAGCGAGATAATGCCAGTAGACATCAGAGTAATCGCGACAACTCCTGCGATCAAAGCGGCAATAATAAAGAACACGCCGATCACCCCACCGGATGAATTCGGTCGAAAGGAAACAATCCACCAGATAAGGTAAAACAAGCTGCAAAACAAAAGCAGCAGATTTCCGGAGAATATCACCCAGATCGGGTCAGTGAAGTTATCAAAACATTTCATAGTGACCTCCCATTTTCGATAGGTTGTCAGCTTAAACTGAGCTTAATCCCAAAGCATTACATATTTAAGAATATTAGTTGGATAAACCTTATGTACTTTTGCCAGATTACTGGCTCTAATTATAGCATTCCTCCTACTTTCAGCCTTCAAAATATTCACTTTAACTCTTCCGCATCTTTCCTTTATTTCCTCCCAAGATAACGAAAATAATCCATTCAAATACGAAAAATCCAGACCGTCCAAAACGATCTGGCAAATAAGTTCAGTGACCGGCGTCAGCCTATAGTCCTACGTTCATCAAGACAGCCATCCCGGTGGCTTGGAGCGTTGGAAAGTCTTACATCGCAGACTGAAACATATAACAGGTAAAAATATGTGTTGACTGTATATTGAACGATTGGTATCATTATGTTTGTAGTTTCCTGTCGAATGTTGTTGTGAGAGGAGATGGAAATTTGATGATGAAATCTACTGGAATCGTGAGAAAAGTAGATGAACTTGGTCGTATTGTATTACCGATGGAGCTTCGCCGTACTTTAGGAATTGGTGAAAAAGACGCTCTGGAAATTTACGTTGATCAAGAAATGATTATTCTCAAAAAATATGAGCCTGCTTGTGTATTTTGTGGTAATGTTGGCGATAACCAACTTTTTCACGGCAAGAACGTCTGTCGTGAATGTGCAATCGCTATGGTAGAAACCGTGTCTGTCAGTGGTGAATCAAAAGTCGTTTAATTCTCACAACCGAAATTACATAAACAAAATACTGAACTGATAAACAATCAGCAACTGAACTTGGAAGGCCTTTTGGGCCTTCTTTTTCCTACTTAACTGTTTTCCATAACTCCACCCAGTTGGTGCTCGCCAATATATCTACATAAGGCACGTTACTTTGACAAGGACCGCAAGGGCCTTAGCCTACGGTTTGTAAAAAGAAGCCTTTGCTTAAACTATTTTTTCACAACAAAGGAATTCGCCTTGATAGGGCGTTTGGTATTCAGTATTCCATAGTTTATGAGCTGATTTCATATTCTGATGCTACCATTTCTCGTTGAGTTGTAAATTGCTTTTTCAGTCGTCTAACTGAACGACCCTGCACTGAAGTACAGGGGTTCACGATTGCGACTGGAAGTCGCGATTACGGCTGAAGCCGTTTAAAAAGTGCGGACTGGAAGTCCTTATAAAGACTTAAGTCTTCTGAAAGACCTATTGCTGAAAGC
>JARLHV010000135.1 GCA_031292055.1 Desulfosporosinus sp. | reverse complement strand
GCTTTCAGCAATAGGTCTTTCAGAAGACTTAAGTCTTTATAAGGACTTCCAGTCCGCACTTTTTAAACGGCTTCAGCCGTAATCGCGACTTCCAGTCGCAATCGTGAACCCCTGTACTTCAGTGCAGGGTCGTTCAGTTATTAATCATTATAAACTAAGCAATTAATGTGTTATGATGTTTGTGTGGTAAAAATATCTTGTCGAGTAATGTATTCCCATATTCTAAAAATCCTACACAATTCAATCAAATTTTTGTATCTTTTACTAAAATTCTTTCTAAAAGAAGCCCTAATGTTCCAAGCAAAAGAATTATTTTCTGAAAGTAGGTGAGTAATATAATCTTAGAAAGCAAGTTATCCATTCCCAAAAAACAAATTATGTTCTTCTATCTTCTTCTAGCTGCCGTTTGGTATGGAGAATCCGCCTATGAATTCATTCACCACAATATCCGCTCAGGTATCAGTTTAATGATATTCGGCAGTTTATTCCTTATTGTTCTCTATTTGATCCAAAGTTATTTCACTAAAATGCTTTTACTTTACCAAAAAAATTTAAATAGTAGTAAACACTCATTTAAAAACAGGAGGTAATTCATTATGAAAGCAATTATTTTATGCAGTTGGGGCGCTACGTCCAGTTCACTAGCGAAAAACGTCATGGATGAAGCTAAGAAGAGGAATCTTGACATTACAGTTGATTCTGGTGGCACTGGTGAATTTAAGAAAAAAGCGGAGGAATACACCGTTGCCTTACTAGAACCCCAAGTGCGACATCTTAAGAAAGAGATTGAGGAAGCAGCCAGTAAGTATGGTATCCCTGTAGAGCTAGTCAATATGCAGGCCTTTGGCATGATGGATGGCAGTAAAGTCCTTGATCAAATTCTAGAATTAGCTAAAAAGGCAAAACCGAGGAGTTGAAAATAAGAAGTTTTCAACAATAAACTGGGATGGGAGCCAAATTATGAAAAATAGCCAGTTCTTGAAAGACAACCGTTTTATGACATGGATGGATGATCATTTTATGCCTGTTCTTGCTAGAATCGCTCAGAACATTTATCTCCAAGCAATTCGGGATGCTTTTTGTATCTTTGCCTTACCTCTGATCATTACAGGTTCTGTTTTCTTGATTATTGCTAATCCTCCGGTGGCGCTGCATTGGGGTATTATTACTGCCTGGAATAATGCCATCACTCCGATCCAGACCCAGATCATGAACGCATTTAACTTGAGTTTTGGGATTATGGCCCTGATGGTTGCTTTTGGAACAGCCTATAGCTTAGCCACACGGTGGGACCTGGATGATGCTCTGACGGGTATCCTCTCGATGGTGAGTTTTCTCATTCTTTGCGTTCCAGCCTCGGATCTGACCAAAGTCTCCTTCGGAGATATCCTAAACTATTTAGGTGGACAAGGCCTATTCGTAGCTATTCTAATCGGAATCATGACGGCCAAAGTTATGAAGCTATTTACCCAAAAGGGCTTAGTCATTAAAATGCCCGCCGGAGTTCCGCCCTATGTTGTCAGAACGTTCACAGCTCTCGTCCCTTTCTTCTTCATGATCACCTTCTCTTGGGCTCTTGAATGGATCGTCTGGTCCCATCTGCAAATTACGGTACCACAATTGGTCCTTGAAATCTTCAAACCATTAGTTGCGGTGTCGGATAGCTATCCTGCTGCGTTGGCAGAAATCATTCTCATGATGCTTTTATGGTCACTGGGCATTCATGGTATGAATGTTGTCTCCTCTGTGGCCTATCCGTTCTGGATGACTCAACTAGCTGCCAATGATGCAGCGCTGAAATCTGGTCTACCCCTTCCTGGAATTGTTACGGAACCATTCTTTCATATGTTTACCCACATCGGTGGTTCGGGGTTGACATGGCCACTCACAATCATGTTCCTACTGTCTGCTTCCAAACAACTTAAGGGGATTGGTAAGACAGAAATCATCCCTGCCATCTTTAATATTAATGAGCCACTTCTCTTTGGTGCCCCACTCGTGTTGAATCCAATCATGTTTATTCCGCTAATTCTAGCTCCGGTTGCGGCAGTGACCATTAACTATGCTGCCTTTGCCTTACAGCTTGTTCCGAAAATCGTTATCCAGCCCGCCTTTACAACCCCAGTGTTCCTGGGGGGCATTGTTGCTACAGGAGGTTATTGGCAAGGTGCTGCTCTGCAGTTGGTTAACTTAGTTGTCGCTGCATTCATTTACTATCCTTTCTTCAAATTGTTTGAAAAAGAACTGGTACAAAATGAAACAGCCGCGGAACAAACTGCTGTCTAAGTAAACGATTGCATAAACGATTCCTGGATTCAAATCAAACTATGGGAGGTATAATCGTGAATAGTGAAAAGAAACTTGACCTGGAAAAAATCATACTTAATCTGATCCTTCATGGCGGGAATGCACGCGGCCTAGCCTACGAAGCAATCGATGCAGCCGAAGAAGGAGATTTCGAACAAGCCGAAAAAAAGCTGGAAGACGCAGATCAGGAATTTTATGAAGGGCATGTATTCCAAAATTTATTGATCCAAGGTCAATTAGAAAAAGATGCAGTCCCTAATTTCCTAATTATTCACGCCCAAGATCAGCTCATGACCGCTCTTGCTGAGAAGAACCTTATCAAACGACAAATTGCGCTTTATAAACGAGTTTACGAGTTAGAAAAAAAATCAGGACTTTAACCCTGTTAAGGACAAAGTGAAAAACATACCAAGGGAGATAGAAAAATGATTCAAAAAGAATATACATTGAATAATCCGCAAGGTCTCCATGCCCGACCCGCCAGTTTGCTAGTTCAAGCAGCTAGCGAGGGCAAGTCTGAGGTCACACTGATTCATAACAAGAAGGAATATAATGCTAAGAGCATTTTAGGTGTTCTTAGTATTGGTGCTCAGAAAGGGGACGTTCTCCTGATCAGGATTGACGGTCCGGATGAAGTGGCGATTGAACGTAAGATCCAAGCCTTATTTGAGGAAAATTTCAAAGAATAGTTTATATTGTTGTCACGGCGACAATGTAAAAAAGGCGCTAATCAGTCTGTAAATCTGATTAACGCCCTATTTTTTCACCAGAATAGTTATAGCCTTCATATATTCTCCATACAAAGGTCATCAAATCGTAATAGGTTTAGTTTATTATGAATATTTCAGATGGTTACCCGCTACTTAACTGTTACTATGCAGCTTTTTTTGATTTTTCAGCTTCCTTCACTCCCCTCCCTTTTCGAATAGCGAGTTTGAACATATTCTCGTAATTCGACAAATTGAGGGCATTACCATCCCTTTTAATAGCAAAAGAGAGCCTCGCGTTGAACACTTTCCTAAAGTTTAGAATTGAAAAAATTCTAGGCCATGGTAAAATGAGTCTATGGCAACTCACAGATAGTGAGTTTAATGATAATATTTTGAGAATGTAAGGTAGAATTAAGCATGAAAAAAAGTGAAATGTATGATTGTCTTGTCGTCGGTTGCGGCATGGCAGGTACGATTATAGCTCGTGAACTGGCGGAACGGGCAGGTAAAAAAGTACTGATCCTTGAAATGCGCGACCATATAGGCGGGAATGCTTATGATTTTATGAGCAAGGACGGAATTTTTGTCCATCGATTTGGTCCCCATATCTTTCACTCGGACAGCAAAAGAGTATTCGATTATCTCTCTCGATTCACACAGTGGCGAAATTACTCTCACGAAGTAGTGGGTGATATCCATGGAAAGCTTTTGCCTATTCCTTTTAATCTTAATTCGCTCCATTTGGCCTTTGAGCCGTGCAAAGCAGTACGGATAGAGCAAAAGTTGATTGACATCTATGGCTTCGGAAGCAAGGTGCCCATATTGGATCTGCGCCGACAGCCTGATCCAGAACTTGCGGAAATCGCGGATTTCATATATAACAACATATTTTTACATTACACGCAAAAGCAATGGGGACTGGCGCCTGACGAAATCGATTCTTTAGTTACCGCACGCGTCCCTGTATTTATCTCCTATGATAACCGCTACTTTCAGGACACTTATCAGGGTATCCCAGCCAAGAGTTATACGTCACTCTTCGAGCGCATGTTAAACCATCCCAATATAGCGCTCCAGCTCAATTCCGACGCACGCAGCCTGCTCCAGCTGGAATCTGGGGAAGTATTTTTTGACGGTTGCCCGTTTAACGGTACTGTAATATACTCAGGACCGACAGACGAACTGTTTGACTGCCGGTACGGACGCCTGCCGTACCGGACTTTGGATTTCGTCTTTGAAACACATAATATCACTTGGTACCAGACTAAGGGGACTGTGAATTATCCTGTTGACCGCGAATATACCCGCATAACCGAATTCAAACACCTCACTGGACAGGCTCTGGACGGACGAACTGCCATAGTCAAAGAATATCCACGGGCATATACGGGCGCCGACAGCGAGACACCCTATTACCCGATCCAAAATCCTGAAAATCTCGCACTTTATGAGCGTTACAGGAAGCTTACCGACGAATTTCCACGATTTTACTTGCTGGGCAGGCTTGCGGAGTACAAATACTACAACATGGACGCCATCGTTAAGAAGGCCTTGGAGCTTGCAGACACCCTATATAGAACAATGAGTTTAGTTCTATAGTTTATTTTTTGTGCCGGCGCAAAACGGCAGAACGGAGCACAGATTTGAAAATAATGACATTTACCATACCATGCTACAATTCAGCGGCTTATATGGAACGCTGCATTAATACACTTCTTCCGTGCGGAAATGATGTGGAAGTTATTATTGTAAATGACGGTTCTACCGACGACACAGGAAAAATCGCAGATAACTATGCCACACAATACCCGGAGATAGTACGAGTGATCCATCAAGAAAACGGCGGACATGGCGAAGCGATCAATATGGGCCTAAAAAATGCTTCTGGTCTTTATTTTAAAGTTGTCGATTCAGACGATTGGATCGATGCCCCAGGGATAATCAAGGTACTGCAAACCCTTAAAACCTTGGTGAGTGACAACTCTGCCCCTGATATGATGGTATGCAACTATGTCTATGAAAAGCTACAGGAAGGGACTAGGAATGTAATTAATTACAACAATGTCATTCCCCACGATCAAATATGCGGTTGGGATGACTTGAGGAGATTTCCTCCCTGGAAATATCTAATTATGCACTCGTTGATTTACAGAACCCAGCTGCTTCATGAATGCAACCTTAAATTACCAAAGCATACTTTTTATGTCGACTGCATTTTTGCTTACCAGCCACTCCCTTTTGTGAAAACTATTTACTATCTGGATATCAACCTTTACCATTATTTTATTGGACGGGACGATCAATCTGTCAATGAAAACATGATGATAAAAAGAATTGACCAGCAGCTAAAGGTAACTCGTATCATGATAGGCTGTCACCGCCTCCCCGGGAGCATATCCAGCAAAAAGCTGTCTAACTATATGCTTAGCTATTTAGCGATGATGATGACAATTTGCACTGTATTTATGAGAATTTCCGGCACAAAGGAAGACCATAAGAAGGAAAAAGAGCTTTGGACCTTCCTTACTAGTTGCGACAACGGTCTATATCGACATGCGAGCTGCAGATTTTTGAGAATGGTTGCTATCCTGCCCGGAAGTTCCGGCAACAAAATTACGGTGAGATTATATAAGATAGCGCGCAAGGTCTATAAATTTAATTAACGCAAAAGAATAGAATCTTTAGAACAAGGGAGCAACTGAATGCCCACTAAAACAAAACTAAAGCTGCTTACAGGCCTGGTCTTCACCGCTGTCATTGTCTATTACTCAATGGGGGCGCTCAAAAGCCTGCATCCAGGCATGCTTTTTCATGCGGATATAAATTGGGTCCTTGCAGTGGTTTCAGTCGCTATCTTTATGTACGCCAATTATATTCGTGGACTTGCCTATTCACGTGGGATTGACCGGGACATGGATAAAATGACAGCTTTTCAAATCGTGGGTATAGGGCACGCTGCTAACATGGTTCTGCCATTCCACGTCGGCGAGGGGCTGCGGGCAGCTTTTTTTCCGAGCGACTACAGCGCCCTACGGCGAACAAACTTACTAGTTATTCCAGCCTTCGCAGATTTTATTGCAATTATGATACTTTCCATCCCCGCAGTTCCATTTGCCGGGTTTGAGGACCAAAACCTGTTAAGGGCACTCTGGATTCTTACCTTTCTCTGTATTGCTGTCTGTATATTGTTCGTGACTCTCATTTTTTTTGTTGCGCGGCTTCGCAGCTATGTTAGTGACTATTTAAATTTCGGCACTGTGAAAATGATGTTTTGGGTGCTCCTTTCCTGGGTTCTCCTGCTCGTGTCTACATGGTTTGGGCTTGTGGCCTTCGGCTTCCAAGCAGTGGCGTCCCTGCGCATGTCGCTTGCCGTATTTGCCGCAACGAATATCATCAATTTCATACCAGCCACGCCAGGTGCCATCGGCCTTTTTGAATACGGGACAATTCTGGGCCTTGGGGGACTGGGAATCGATCAGACCACAGCGCTGTCGGCGAGCTTGCTGTTGCACCTGATACAATATGCGGCACTTCTGCCCTTGGGCATTTTCCTTTACATTAAAGCCCTTCACGGGCAATACGGAGGAGCGCTCAGAAATATATGGCACACAAATCGGCAGAAGGACACCAAAATGAAGGAAAAATAGGACCAAAGGAAGATAATTTGGAGATGAAAACTATTAAACTTTTATCAATTGTCGTACCGTCATATAATTCGCAGGATTATCTTCGCCACTGCCTGGACACTGTCGTGCAAGGCGGCCAAGAGGTTGAGGTTATTGTAGTGGACGATGGTTCCACGGACAGCACGGCGGAGATTGCCCGCGAATACTGCGATCTCTTTCCCGAAATTGTCCGCCTTGAACAGAAAACAAACGGCGGCCATGGCTCGGCAGTCAACCGCGGACTAGAGGTGGCCACGGGCACTTATTTCAAAGTTGTTGACAGCGATGACTGGCTGGACATTCCGGACTACATGTCAGTACTTTCATTACTGCGCAGCATTGGTTCCGTAGACCTGCTTATCACGAACTATGTCTATGAATACTCCTATAACGGTAAGCATAAAGTCATGCAATACCGTAATGTTTTTCCGCAGAATAAGGTTATTACGTGGAACAGTACGCAACGGTTTCACTTCGACCAGCTGATGCTCATGCATTCCATGTTTTACCGGACGGCTTTACTGCGACAATGCGGCATCAAGCTGCCGGAACACACATTTTATGTGGACAACCTTATCGCTTATCTGCCTCTGCCCTATGTGAAAAGCTTAGTGTATCTGGATTGTTCTCCGTATCACTATTTTATTGGCCGAGCCGGTCAATCCGTCAACACTCAAGTTATGATCCGACAGATTGACCAGCAACTTAAGGTAACGCGCATGATGATTGAAGCGTACGATATCTTTAATGACATTGAATGTGAGAATCTTAGACGCTACATGCTTTTCTATCTTTCAATGATGGTAGCCATCACCATTACTCATATCTATATCGCAGAGGATAAAGGGCTTAGCTGCAAGGCAGACGAGCTTTGGGACTTTATAAGACAACAGGATGAAAAGCTGTACGTTGTACTGCGCCGGAACTTTCTCAATTCATGCATAAATTTCGGGCAAAAAATCAGCCCACGCCTTATATCTCTTGGCCTTAATCTTATCAAACACATCTATAAGTTCAGTTAATTTATAGTACTTGGCGAAGTGTATTTTTCACTCTTCATCAACTACATAGTTTAGTACACATAAACAATACCTGCCGGTCAAGGTAGCCTTCAACCTCGACCGGCAGTATTATTTTTATGCTCAGCCTTAAACACAAATGCGTCTAAGTCGATAATAAGAAGTTTTCAACTTGATACGAACGTTGATCAATCTTCCAGCAGTTTGCTAAATCCTTTCTTTTTAAGAGATACCGTTACGCCGGGAATTTCACGACAAAGACTATTAACAAGCTTTTTCTGAAAGAAAACTGATACGAATTCCAGGAAAATCACAATAAGCCAAAATGCCTGTGTCAATAGCAACATATCTCTATAGTTCGGAAGGCTGATATTCAAAAATACAATAAGAAAAAACACTATCCAAATAATGCCCAGCAAGAAGTTGAAAACTCTATCAAAAGCATTGGCAAACTCAACTGAAATTAAACCATAAGACTTATGAAATGAGAATATCCCTTCAAACGAAAAATCCCAAATTATAGGCAGGAAAGATTTATGACCAGAAAAGAACAGTACATCGTTCCTGCCTGAAACGTTGTATTTAGAAAGCCCATTTTTTCTACAGAAATTCTCAACTATCTCTTTGAATTCATCGATTTCAAGTGGAGAGGTCTTATAATGTTTGGTTTTTGTTTTCATACCAATCTCCTAACGGCTATATGCTTTACACGCACAACCCCAAACAGACTTACCTCATGTTACTTATCATTCTTAATTTATCGGCAAGGACTGCTATGAATTCGGTATTTGTGGGTTTTTCGCGCTCAATATTCAGAGAATATCCAAAAATTCGTTGTAGCGCATCTTTGTTTCCACGCTCCCACGCAAGTCCTATCGCATGACGAATTCCTCTTTCTACCCTACTGGATGCAGTATCAAACTTTTTCGCAATACCTGGATAGAGCTCCTTAGTTACCGATCCTAACAAAGAAAAATCTTCCACCACCACTAATATAGCTTCCCGAATATATTGATACCCTTTGACATGGGCAGGAATCCCTATCTGCTGCATTGTTGTGGTCACTTCATTGACTAGATTCAGTTCGTTTCTCGTCGTTGTTACGCTCGAAGAATCCTCAGCAGGAACGGACGTCATCATGCCCTGAGTTAAAGCTCGGACACGTTCGCTAAGAACATCGAGATCGAATGGTTTTAGAATAAAGTCGTCTACACCGAGCCTCATTACTTGATGCGTAAGAGATTCCTGTCCAAAAGCTGTAAACATGATAATTTTGGGGCGTTTCATAGTTGTCAGAGCGTTAAGACGTTCCAATACGCCTAATCCATCCAAATATGGCATCACTAAGTCAAGAATGATCAAATCAGGTTCCTGGGTCCGAATAAGCTCCACAGTTTCTAATCCATTGTAAGCCACGCCAACTATGCTTAGATCTTCTTGACTTTTAAAATGATTCTGTAACGTCTGACAAAAGTTGCGGTTATCATCCGCGATAATAACTTTTATTTCCTTAACCATTCGCCAACATTCCACCTTAATAATATTCCCGTTCTCATTTTCCTTTTATTCGAAAGTCTCTCTGATCACGTAATTATACGTTATTGATCATGTCGAAATCACAATAAATAAGGTGGACTCGAAAAAAGTGGGCAATTAGGGAGATATATTACAAGCATTATCTGATCTTAGGGCAAGTTCTGAAGGCTGTGCCTATTGGACAATCTTTAGGTAGTTTGTCGGGAATTGTCAAGTATAAAAATTATGATCACTTCTTATATCCTTTTAGATTTGCTAATCCTTCTAACACTTCAACGATTGGCAAATTTCCTTCTTCAAGTTCTGCTTGGTCTTTATTTATTAATCTTTCATAAAAACTTATTCCTTTAGCCAAAATATCATTTTTTGCCTCAACTGTTTCAATCAAATTAAAAAGCACATCCTCAGCCTTGGCATAGTTTTTGGTCAGTTCGTAATATTGGAATAATAATAATTTGCTTTCGTCAGGAAGATTGAACAATCCAGTTTTCTCAATTAGTTCATTAACCTTTTCTTGATTTTGTTCTGAGACCGAAGTGTCATCGTCCAGCAAACCATTAATTAAGATATTTAAACTCTTTAAGTATAAACTCCTTGCTCTTGGCTTCTCTAGCTTAATTTCATAAATATCTGCCTGTTGTGTTAATAATTCACCAAGCATCAGACATTTTTCCAGATTTAACTGTCTACTTCCACTTACTTTGTGGATTAAGATTTCGTAGGGAAGCGCCTCAACTACTTCTTTGTCTAAACCTGTGAAATATTTTAAAGTTTCACTTAAAACCCCTTGACTCTCCTCGATTTTATTTTCAGACTTCAATCCAATAATTTTGCCAATAGCAGTTGCAAACTCCTTAACCATTTTCATGAAATAATCTTTCTCTTCAAACATCTTGTACTCCATCGTTCCAAAGTATATTTTAATCTTCTTCACATTAGTATCGTCATTAATTTCTTTAGTTTTCTTAGGCAAATGATGCTGCTGAACTCTACCGGTAATTTCTCACCATCTCAGTTGAAATCTATTCTTGAAAATTCTTACTAATAAAGTAATCGATTAAATTCTCCATGCTTATAATTCCAACAACCTTTTCATTCTCCAGAACAGGAATTGCGACGATATTACTTTCTCTCAATCGTTTTGCTACTGCCAGAATATCTTCATTCACCTCTGCGGTAATGACTGATTTTGACATAACTCTCTCGACAGGATAACTATCATAATGCCCTTGCTCAATCAAAAATCGATAAACATCCGCTTTCACAATCATACCAACCAACTGGTTGTCACTATTCACAACGGGCATCCCATTGAAATTCATGCTATTCATCATCTCTAAGGCTTTATTAAGGGTATCATCCGCAGCGATTGTATTTACATTGTAATTGAGAATACTACTTAGTTTCATAATACTCACTCCTCTTCTTTATATTCATTGTCTCCACTTACACAATAAATTCTTCACGAGTTGTAAAATTCCTCCACAGAATTACGCGAACAATAAATAAAGACGCTCATTCAAGCGTCGGAAGGTCGGACTGACCGCAAAGGGTTTTTGTTGGATATTATACAGACAAACAAGTTTGATATCTATATAATATCCAACTATAATGGTCATTATTTATAAATATCAGCATTTAGCGGAAGTCCCCGTGCTAAGGAGCTATGAGCATAACCTCTGCACATGCTCATAGCCCAGTTGCCAATGGCAAGTCTACTAACATCGCCACACATTGGCATAAATTTTTTTAGGACTATTTAAGAATTGGCCATGGGTTTATGGGTTATAGACTTTGGGTCTGTACTATGTGAAAATAGGGCCTTAAATTCATGTAATTCATCAGCATCCATGCTTCGTACATTATTTTCTTGTGGAAAGAGCTGGTTTTCCACTTCATCTTTGTATTTTTTAACAGCTTCAAATGTTGAATTTTTATAATCAGCATATTCTTTAACATGAAAAAGTTTTCTTGGGGTCATACCAAGCAAATCATTAATTACCTGAACCTGTCCATCGCAATATCTACCCGCTGCAATTCCAATCGTTGGTATCATTAAATGTTCTGATATTAACCCTGCAACTTCTTCTGGAACCATTTCTAATACAACTAACTTTAACCCTGATCTCTGGAGGCTTAGCGCGCTTTCATACAGTTCTTTGGCTTGTTCGGATGTTTTCCCTTGCACGGATACCTTTTCATGAGTCTGTGGAGTAAACCCTATATGCCCAATAACATCAATATTATTTTTTGTTAGGTACTCAACAACCTTCTCATCTCGGCCTTCAAGCTTAACCGCATCAGCACCTGCATCAATAAACAACTGAGCATTGTGTAAAGCTATTTCACTTGTTTCATACGACCTATAAGGCATGTCAGCTAGTAGAAAAGCTTTCTCAACTCCTCTTCTGACCGCTTTTAGGTGATGAAGCATATCTTCCATAGTTACTTCAGTTGCACTCTTATATCCCAGCATATTTGTACCAACGCTATCTCCAACAAAGATAATGTCGATCCCGGCGTTCTCCTGAATTACAGCAGTAGGGTAATCATAACAAGTTAGCATAGTAATCTTTTGTCCCGCTTTTTTCTTATCCATTATAAAATCGATCGTTTTCTTCATGTAATATATCATCCTTTCGCATTGTGATTTTTCGTAATCCGCCATTTTCCCAGTTCCCCCATGGCATAACTGAACGACCCTGCACTGAAGTACAGGGGTTCACGATTGCGACTGGAAGTCGCGATTACGGCTGAAGCCGTTTAAAAAGTGCGGACTGGAAGTCCTTATAAAGACTTAAGTCTTCTGAAAGACCTATTGCTGAAAGC